>JAMJFS010000003.1:30459-81270 GCA_023544565.1 Methanosarcinaceae archaeon | reverse complement strand
AAATAAGGTTTGATTTTATCGTCCATAGTAATTGTTAGACAGCCTCTATATACAACAAGAAAATCCTCGCTACGCTCGGATTGACTCAAACTATATGTTTATAAAACATATACTACAAGAAAATGCTCACTTCTTTCGTATTAACTCGAACTATATGGTTATAAAACATATACTACAAGAAAAGTTACGCAATATTTAATGAAACGATTGCACCACTAACTATTAACTACTGCAAGAGGCTAATGAAATACGATTAGTATCATTGATGGTGGGGTTCGTCACCTGCGGCGGTTTGAATCGGTTTCAAAAAAGTGCTAAACAAACACAAAAAGTAAATCTATTTATCCGTTGCCGCAAATCAAAACTAAATAAAAACGCAAGGTGAAAAAATGCAATTAAAAATACAACCTATTGATATCAAAGTCGGAAAATTCAAAGTAGTCCTGAATGTTATTGATGCAAAAGAACTCGGTGTTATTGAGGGCGACCGTGTATACGTTAAAGATCATGAGAGCCTGACCGCGATTGTGGACACAACTGAAGACATGATCGCACCGGGTATGATCGGTGTGTACCATGAGGTAGCACAGCGGCTTAAAAAAGAATGGACCGAGCCTGTGGAAGTGGTTCCTGCGACACGTCCCAAATCCACTGAAATCATCAAAAAGATGATGAATCTGGTAAAACTGACCAAGGATGAAATTTATCTGGTTGTCAAGGATATCGTGGATGAAAGTCTGAGCGATATCGAATTGTCTGCATTCATCACATCATCTTATATTAACAATCTGAGTGACGATGAGACCGAATGGCTTACAAAAGCAATGATCGACACTGGTGACAGGATCGAGTTTGAGATTCATCCTATTATGGATAAACATTCGATCGGCGGTGTTCCGGGAAATAAGATATCACTTTTGGTTGTTCCAATTGTTGCAGCGAATGGATTGCTGATCCCAAAAACAAGTTCCAGGGCTATCACAGGTGCAGGCGGAACAGCAGACCTGATGGAAATACTCGCACCGGTTGAGTTTAACGCAGCACAGATCAAAGAAATGACAGAGAAAGTTGGCGGGGTAATTGTATGGGGGGGTGCGACAAATATTGCGCCTGCGGATGATAAACTGATCAGGATCGAGTATCCACTCTCTGTTGATCCGCATTGCCAGCTTCTGGCATCCATAATGGCAAAGAAGGGTGCTGTTGGCGCGGATAATGTGGTCATCGATATCCCCACAGGTGTAGGCACCAAGATACCGGACGTTCAGGCCGGTCGTAAACTCGCACGCGACCTTATTAATCTCGGTGAGAGACTGGGCATGAATGTTGACTGTGCATTGACATACGGTTCTTCCCCGATCGGCAGGACTGTCGGACCTGCACTTGAGGTTATAGAAGCACTGAAACTTCTTGAAACAGGAGAAGGTCCGAACAGCCTAATGGAAAAAAGCGCAGTTCTTGCAGGTATGCTTCTTGAGATGGGCGGCGTGGCAGCCAAAGGACAGGGCCATGATCTTGCAATTGAGACCATTAAAAATGGTAAGGCACTGGCAAAGTTAAATCAGATCATAGAGATCCAGGGCGGTGACCCGAATGTTACTCACAAGGACATCAAGGTAGGTGAGCATACCGCAGAGCTGCGTGCACAAACAGATGGATATATCATTGAGTTTGACAACAAGCGACTTGTTGAGATCGCAAGGCTTGCAGGTGCGCCAAACGATAAAGGCGCAGGTGTTATGATCCATAAAAAGCGCGGAGAATCTGTTAAGAAAGACCAGCCTGTTCTCACAATTTATGCAGAAAAGGACTGGAAATTAAGCAATGCGCTTTTGAATGCACAGCGTAATATGCCTATTGTGGTTGAGGGCATGTTGCTTGAGCGGGTGCAGGATATTAAGGAGATCTGATCGGAAATAAAAATTTCCATCACCGTGCTAAACAGAAAAAATGGAGTAACGACATTGATATTTTTTGATCTCATCTATAGGAAATTCAGCACACGATTTAAAATTATAACAATTAGTAAGGCTTATATACAATCTAATATAATATAATTATAGTGGGGAAATTGATGCAGTGATATTCTAGTACAAATTAGATTTGGCTGCTCATTTCTAAATAAACATAAACGATAGACACATGCAGATTTGCTCTTCAATTTAAAATAAAATTGTACATCAGATCTACATAAAATAGCAATGGACATTGAATAAATGGGGAGTTGGACAAAAATATGTGCTTAATTGAAGAATTAGGCTATACTGCAGAAAATCGAGAGCAATATTGTACAAAATGTGTAATATTCAATCAGATAAGGCAGTGTGCTTATCTTAAACAATGTGAAACAAATTTCAACAAAGATACTTTTGTCAATATAAACAAAATTGACAGTGAGAAATTGATCTTAAATCAAATATACCGGGGTGATGAATCGTGTGTCTGCAAAAAAGAATTGGGATCGTTCGAGAGATCATGGTAGATCAAAGTAATGCAACAGATGCTATCGATCTAGTTGATACGTCTAAACTTGGAGGAAGAACATCATCATTTAGTCCAGCTACTAATGCAGTATTTAAGATGCACGAAATATCATACAGTTTGCCTTACTCGTTTATAAGTAAAGATGGTGGAATTTCTTATGGTGACCATTCTCACATGGCAATGATCAGTATTTTGCGTTCAAATTCCATTAACAAGAAAAATAAATCGAACATAAAACCTATTGGAACACTGTGTTTCAAAGAGGCAATAAAAGAGATCAAGTATCACTAACAATTATAATTATCAAAGTTGGATGCAAATTTTTTATAGTATATGTTTTATAAACATATAGTCCGAGTCAATTCGACCGAAGGGAGAATTTTCTCGCCCTCACACGATAAATACAACACCATACATAATGCAGGATCTTCAACATCAAATTGATAATTTCGTCTGTTTGGTCTTTGGAACCAAACCGCTAATATCAACAACATCCTTGAGCATCTCAAGCAACATTTCATTAGCCAACGTTACAATATGTTCATCATTTCCAACGATCTCGTATGCCGGATCTGACAATGGCACCTCTATTTTTGAGATCTCTGCGCGGAATTCCTTGAGATTCTTATCTCTGGACTCACGCACAATACAATTCGGCATTTCCATATATTTCAAAATGTGCTTTTGGTTTGATCCAACCAAACTCAACTCATACTTAAAAACAGGTCTCTTAAAAAGTGCTGACATGGTAAAAACTCCTATAGGCACACGATTATCAAGATCAAGATTCCTTAAATGAATAGCAATTAGTGAATATATATCCTCGAATAACTCTTCATTATCCACATGAGTATAGACCTTTGACGGTGGTATCTCGACCTCATTGAGTCTATCAAGATCACGAAGCGCTCGAAGATATCCCGTCAATACAAGCCGATGTTCATTGAACCCCTTATCCCTCAACTCGCGAGTAATACCACTGATTGAAAGTTGCCTGCCATCTAATATTTCATGTATCTTTTCGTAGAGATTGCCGGACATGTTACCACTACCTGTATCATTATTGGTAACAAACTTGGATAAACTTATTGGTCGTATATATGAAATTCAGATTAAACGGATTCACCAAATTCAATTTATACGAAAAAGCAGTATAGCGCATTGAGGATAAACATAAATGAAAGGATGGATTCTTTACAAAGACTCGGCTTCAGGTCTAAAACCAGAAGCATATGAAGTGCATCGTCTGCTAAAAGTTGCAGAAGAAAATGGAATTGAAATGCAGGTCGTTAACCCTGAACAGTTTGAACTCATTGTTACAAGAGATGACCGAAAAAGTATTTTGCTGGATGGAGAGGTTGTGCCATTGCCCGATTTTTTGCTCCCAAGAATGGGCGCAGGAACAACGTACTTTGCAATGGCAGTCATAAGACATCTGGAACGGCTCGGAGTTCATACATTTAATTCATCCAATAGTATTGATACTGTTAAAGATAAACTATATTCATCACAAATACTGGCGGAAATGGATATCCCATTCCCAAAAACAATGCTTGCCAAATATCCTATTGATGTCAATTTTGTAGAAAAGCAATTTGGATTCCCATTGATCATAAAAATTCTTACCGGTTCAAAGGGAAGTGGTGTTTTCCTTTCGGAAAACAGAACCAATTTCATAGACCTCATGGAATTGATACGTGTAAAAAAAAGTTATGCAAATTTTATCCTGCAATAATTCATCAGTTCAAGCAGAGGCCATGATCTTCGTGTGTTTGTGATCGGAGGACGTGTCGTTGCATGTATGGAAAGAATAGCAACAGATGGCAATTTCAAAGCGAATTTTTCAAGAGGCGGGGAAGTAAGACAATTTAAGATCACTGCAGAGATCGAATGGCTTGCTACAGAGACCGCAAGAGTATTTGGTCTGGATGTTGCAGGGATCGATCTTCTCTTTGATGGCGATCATTTCAAAATATGCGAAGCAAATTCATCACCGGGTTTTGAAGGTATGGAATCATGCTGTGATATCGACATTCCAAAAGAGATCTACAATTATATAAGAATAAGATTGGGGATGCATAGAGATAAATGAATAATATATTCTTTGATTAATTTAAAATGCTCAACCATAATATAAAGGAGTCATAATAGAGGGGTCATTTTTAATAACAATAATTGCATTAAAATTGAATATATTAAATTATATTATGTGATCGATTAAAAGAAACGCGATGAAATACTGTAGTATCCGCAACGTTTCTTGTGATATGATCATATGGAGTTTACATGAACCTCAATATGTTCACCAATAATCCAACTAATCCGGTTGATGTTAAGGATCGTTCAATAAGTGAACTTACGGATGCAATGCTTACTACCGGATTTCAGGGCAGGAAACTGGCTGAATCTGTGCAGGCGTGGCATAATATGCTGAAAGAAGATGACATCACCATCCTCATGGGGCTGACCGGTGCAATGGTGCCGGCAGGTATGCGAAAGATCATTTCCCATATGATACAGAATAGGATGATCGATTGTCTGGTAAGCACAGGTGCAAACATATTCCATGACTGCCACGAAGCACTTGGCAAGAAACACTATGTTGGTTCGCATTTAGCAGATGATGAAAAATTATTCCAATACGGTGTTGACAGAATATATGATGTGTTTGCTGTTGAGGAAGAATTCAGAAGTGTTGACCACCTGATTGCCGATTTTGCAAAGACACTTGAGGACCGACCATATTCATCCAGGGAATTCATGCACATACTTGGCAAGGAGATCGCAAGACGCAGCGGGGGAGACGACTCTGGTTCTGGTTCTATAATTGTAAGTGCATACAAACATGGCGTACCCATATTTATTCCTGCACTGTGTGACAGTTCGATCGGGATAGGACTTGCAATTGCGAGAAGGGGTGATTGCACTGCAAACATAGACCAGATCAAAGATGTGGATGAGATCACACAGATCGTTGAGAGGTCAAACAAGACCGGAGTAGTATATGTAGGCGGTGGGGTACCCAAGAATTTCATACAACAGACCGAAGTGATTGCATCTATCATGGGAATGGATATTGGCGGACATGATTACGCGATACAATATACAACTGATGTGCCGCACTGGGGTGGGCTTTCGGGTTGTACATTCGATGAAGGAGTATCATGGGGCAAGATCGCACCACAGGCCAAAAAAGTGCAAGTCTTTGTTGATGCTACGATAGCGTTGCCTATTGTTTCACATGCATTGCATGAAAAGACCAGAGGGTCCGATCGTTCGTATCCGGTATTTGATTGGAATGATAATACTGGTCTTGAGATTCTGAGATCAAGTGCATAATCCACATCATCTTTATTAACGTTAAGACCCTATAAGTATGGTACAAGACGAGGTCATCAAATGGGCAAACGCACACGAATAATTAACGATCCTTCGGAACTGGTTCCTTTTCTCCGAATATTTGGATCAAGGACACACAAAAAGGTTTTTGATGCACTTTCAACAAAGTGGATGACAGAAGAAGAACTGAATGAGTATATGGATAGTGACATTTCTAATAGCATTAGTATTTTGAAAAAAGGCGGATTGATCGAAAGCCAATGGCGCATGCCTGAGCCTGGTAAGACTCCTGCAATGGAATATCATACTTCATATTCCAAAGTACAGGCAAATTTCCAATGCTCTTTTGAAGATATGAGCGATATTGTTATGTTGTCATTCAAGCCTTATGATGATTTTAAGGAATCGATTGGACAACTCGAAACTCTTGTTTCTGAAGGGAACCAATCAATGAGCAACCTTGTACGCGCATTCAATCAATCACCTCTGTACATACGTGCATTAGCACGCCGTTCTGATAAGTTAACGGTCATGGGACAGAGAGTCAAAATGAATGAGGATCCCGAATGATAGAGATCCTGCACAGTAAGAGCGGGATCACAAAATTTCAGATTTTAACAGAAGTTGCCACACACCAACCAATCGTTCGGCAAAAAGAAATTGCCGATAAGATCGGGATTACGCCACAAGCTGTGTCCGAGTATATCAAAGAACTTGCAGCCGAAGGTTTCGTCAGTTCAGAAGGACGGGCACGTTACAGGATTACAAAGACGGGAGTGGAATGGGTGCTAAAAAACGCATCTGATATGAAGCAATATGCTCGTTTTATTATAGAAGATATTATCAGTCATGTGTCAACCTGGACTGCAATTGCTGAAGAAGATCTGAATAAAGGGGATTCAGTCTATCTCAAGATGCATGAAGGACTTTTGTACATAAGTAAGAGTGATGTTAAGAATGCCACAGGGGTCACGATATCCGATGCGAAATGCGGAGAAGATGTCGGTGTTACGAACTTACATGGCATGATAGATCTTGAGAATGCAAGTATTACAGTTTGCAAGATACCAAGAATTGAGCGTGGCGGGTCAAAGAATGTTGATCTTGACCGATTAAGAACACTTGCAGCATCAAAATCATATATCGCCGTAATAGGGGCTGAATCTGTTGTAGCATTGAAGCGTATCGGCGTATCACCAAATGTTATGTTCGGTGCAAAGGAATCAGTCATAGAGGCTGCATTCCATGGCCTATCTTCGCTTGTTGTGTCAATCGATGAAGAAGTACCTTCACTCCTTAGCCGATTGGAAAACGATGAACTGGAATATGAACTTGTTGACCTCAGTATCCAATCATGAAAATAATTGCAATTTCCGACACGCACTTGCATGGCACATCAATTCCCCATAATATCATTGATGTCATTGAAGACTGCGATATTATTGTTCATGCAGGTGATTTCACATCTGTGGAGTGTTACAAGGTTTTTGCGTCCACTAGAAAATTAAAAGCAGTCTGTGGAAATTCCGATGATGCAAAATTGAAGAAACTGTTGCCGGAGCGGGTAAAGTTTGAGGTGGAAGGAGTAAAGATCGGTGTTGTGCACGAAGCCGGATTATCTATTACAAACACTACAGCAATGCGCTACCTTGCTCTTGAGATGGAAGTGGATATTCTTATTTTTGGACACATACACAGACCACTTATCGAGAAGAGTGATGTCATGCTCGTGTGCCCGGGTTCTCCTACATCACCCAGAATGGCAGATCCTACCGTAGTTGAATTGATCATCAAGAATGGTGTGATTTCCGCAAGGATCATTGAGATCGAAGGAAAATGTTGTGATTATGTAGCATTCTCACGCAATCTAGAAAAATCTCTAAAATAAACATTCATGACCCTTTGAGACACCCACGAACAATAAAATGAGGATATTTTCATACCAAATATAATCAATAAACAAGAACGAACTTGTTTACGTAGTCTCGATCTTGAATAAGACTCCAGAATCCTGAAGGCTTAGATGCACTTTATCCCCAAATCTAAGGATCTCATCTAAATCTACATTGTTACCCCAATCATAGACATAGTCATAAGAACCCTGCATTGGCTCGAAACCAAGGGACATGAGTCTCTGATTAACGTCTGACGGACTGGCACCATTGCTATTAAACCAAATTAAGAGATACGTCTTCATATTAATCACCATATAACAAAATGCCGCCCCTGTTTATCATACTTTTGGTCTACTGCGCCAATTATGGCGCAGTAATACTATCCAAAATTACTTTTTAAAATCGCTGTCCAAAACTCAAGTCGTCTTACTGATATTCCTTGAGTGATTCCAAAGCCTGTTTTACCATTCCACGATAGTGTTCTACATCAGGATTGTAGTGTTCAACAGCTTTTACAGCATCTGCCCCATCACCATTGAGCAAATTAAGGCGATCCATTGTCTGCTTTGCTGCATCCAGTACCCACATATCACGGGTATTTCCATCAACTACTTGTATCGATTCAGGACGCACTGATGTTAGAACATTTCCATCACCTGTAGTATATGTGCTTGGCTTTCCAACAATCGCTACAAATGCAGGTGTTTCGCATTCCACCAAAGCCTGTGCAGCTTCTGGCTGGTACTGCCCTGCATATACCATAAATGAGCCGGTGGGATCTGATACCCGTCCACGCCAGTATTCTGAATCAGTACCGATATCTTCCTTCTCGGTGAGTGTTCCCACAATGAACATGCGGTTAACCTTCGCACCGGTCGGGGTGAGCAAATACTGCGGAGCATACTGGTCATCACCGTCTTTGAACGTCAGATTGGATTCCCTAAATTCCTGGGCAAAAATCCTTCTTGCGACTTCCCTGAAATATCCTGCCATTTATGCCACCTCCACTTCTGCGAGTAGACTGTCAATCAATGCGCTATCCACCTGTGATTCCTGCTCAATTGAATCTACCAATATATACCGATCCAGCCTTGGTCCGGTAACAGTATAATACCTGCTAACTAATTTGTTCTTGATAAGGTCCAGAACAACTGCCTGGTCAAGAGCATCAGCAGCCATCGCAATAGCATCATCAAGTGTGATACCGGTCACCATCTCTGTGATCTCGCGATTCAACAGGGCTTCCTGTGTGACAACACCATTATCCATAATAGCTTTGATACGGAGATCATACACACCTTCAACCTTTCCATGATCCGTACATGCCCCTTTTGTCAATGAACGATTACATTCAGGACAACGTTTGATGAGTCCTGAACCTGACTGGATATCAACCATTGCTCCAGTGAAGTTAACAGTTGATGTCCCCACATCTATATCCTCATCGATCTTTTCTATTGAACTATTCTTGTTGAGACTGACCTCGATCTTACCGTTCCATTCCTTTGAGACCACGTTACTGAACAGATAGCATTTATCTACCTCTACATCGGGAAAGTCATCACGTGCCCATTTTGTGAATTTAATAGTGCCGCTTTCATCCCCGATCAACCCGACCTGTGAGATAGATTCATGATCATTGTCCCATAACTGAACGATCTTGCCTTTGACACTAACCCATTTTCCATCTTCGGTTATGTCTGCAACATTTACAACCGGTGATTCGCCATAATCCTGGCTTGTATAGAAATCACTTCTGGCAATGTCATGTTCTTTTAAAAAATAGTTAACAACACTTCTCTTGGCTTCATCCATTGGGACCTTGAATTTGTTGGCAAGTTTGTCCAATCTCTCTTCAATATCCTCAATAGGGACCTCAATACCAAGTTCTAAAAACCTGTCTTTTATACTAATTGCTGTTTCTGTCATTTTATTCCTCAAGCCTCTTGTTTGTATTTTGTTTGGGAGGCAAACATCAATACGCACTATTGGTATATATAAATGAGCCAAGCGGGGTGAAAGTATTCGATCATACCCCTATTTGGATAACAAAATCATCCAGCGTATATTCACTATTAATTTTCCATCAATAAATATATGTTTCCTGTGGCCCATTTCTCATTAATGAAGACTTATATTAAAACTACAAATACTCTATCCCGACTTCTCAAAACCCATTTTTTCAGACTTTTAAAAATCCTACCTGGTGCTCGATCATTAAAATTATCAAAGAAGCAAATATGCTCAGCAACGTCACAAAAAACCCTATCTTAAAAAATTCTGAAAACTTGATATATATTCCAGATTTGGCAGCCATCTCAACTACTATGATGTTTGAAATAGCGCCTATTAACGTTAAATTGCCTGCAAGGGTGGCGCCTGATGCAAAACTTATCCATAATACATCAGACGATACAGGCGTGATATATGGTATCATAAACATGGTAAAAGGCACATTGCTCACTATCTGAGACCCCATTATGCCAAGAATATGAAGGAGCACGATGCCTCCGGCATCCGGCATTAGTCGTATCTGATCAAATATTTCAAAAACACCTGATCTTACCGCACCTTCGATCACAATAAAAAGCCCTGCAAAGAAAAGCAACAGAACCCAGTCTACATTTTTCAATATTTGAGACGTTTTCCCACGGTCTATTATAAAAACAAGTGCTGCGCCCGATAATGCTATGAGCGGCAATCCTATGTACAGTATCGAATCTGCAAAAAACAGGACCATAACAAAAATAGGAATAAATAATGAAGCCTTTGTCCCACTTTTATTCAAGCATGTGGGACCATTTTATCCACCACTACTTTTCATCATATTCTTGTCAATATGTGGCTTATCAATAGTATGCATCACATTATCAGTCTTATCTGCACATAAGCTACCCAGAAGATCTTTTTTATAAAATGCAAAGAGCACTGCAATAAGTACAAAGATTGATACAAGAGTTACAGGTGCAAGATATATTATAAACCGTGTGAAAGATATGCCTGACTGAACGCCGATCAGCATGTTCTGGGGATTTCCTACTATACTTATGGTACTGCCAATATTGGATGCAATGACAGTAACTATGAGATAGAGCACAGGGTTAAGCCTATATTTCAGGCACAACCGTATCACCAGCGGAGTGAATATCAATGCCACGATGTCGTTTACAAAAAATGCACTTGATAGGGCAGTGGCTATCACAACAACTAACATTAATTTTTTTGGCGTATGGCCAAATAATATTGCTTTTGAGGACAACATGTTGAAAAAGCCGCTCTCCCCAAGGTTTGCAGTCACTACCATCATACCAAAAAGTAAGGCTATTGTCCTAAAATCAATAGGAGATATGGCTTCATCAAAAGTGAGAACTCCTGAGAGGATCATCAGGACTGCACCTATGAAGGCATCTGCGGGCCTGCCAACATTCATGCAGGGAATTCGGGTAAAAACAATTCCGGTATATGCAAGAACAAATATGATAAGCCCTGTCAGTTGCATGGCTTGCGGGATAATGTGTAACAACACCGTTTTTCTACCGGATGCCATTTCTCCTTGTAATTTCGGAGGGACTCTATGCTTAAGTCATCCCCATCATTGACTGTTTGGACACATTCTGGCAGATGCATGTAAAATTCATGATCTATGAATTAAGATAGTCCTTTATATTCGCGGTCCGCCTTGCGCAGGATGCAGATGGCCTCTGTTTCACTGAGCATGCCACCTATACTGAAACCTACAATCCGGTCATCGATCTTTACGGTAATGCCGAACATGTCAGATAACAGGCACAGATTCGAGAAAAGTTCTGCAGCATGTTCTTCTGCTAGGTTTGTACTGTTCTGCTTATTCTCTTTCCACCCATTAAAAAGCCTGACACAGTCGTTATAATCATCTGCCGTATAAGGAGAAACTACATAATTATAGTGTTTCTTGAAGTAGCTGATGTGATTGCGTATAGGATTGAATTTTCCCCCTGCAATCTGCAATTGTTCATCCTTGCGGTATATGTAATCATAGCATTCAACAGACATTGAATAATTCTCATATCCCACCATATCTATTTCAGAACCTGTGCAGTTATATATGGCACCCTTTTCATTCTGGTTCAATTCGTGAAGATATTCAAAACATTCTTTAAGTGAATTTTTATTCACATTTCCAATGGGTGGCAACAATGCATCCCAGTGACCGTTTTTTTTAAAAAATAAAAGGTTATCGTCTAGATGTTCTACATAAACGTCGCCGTCTGCAGCATGAACAGGATAATAATATGACCATAATTTATGTTCAATTTTTGCAGTACGGGTTTTAAATTCATTATAATATTCGATGGTTAATTTTTCCATACAATCACATTCAATTCAAGTAATTTCATCAAAGTAATTTCATCATTTTACAGGCAATTGAGCCATCTATATAGTAATTATCAATTTTTGATATTAGATCAAATCCAGATTTAGTGTACAGGCTAATTGCAGGATTGTTTACTTTTACTTCTAGAAAAAAACGTGTTTTGCCATGCATACGCACAGCTTCTTCCGCTTTCCCGATCAATTTTGAAGCGATGCCCATTCCCTGTACCGATCTTGAAACTGCAATCGAATAAAGTCTGGCACTTTTGAGGTAGTAGATAACACAAATATAACCCACTACCACACTATCCAGTAAAGCCACATAAAATGTAGAACCGGACCGTGATAATAGATACCTGAACTGTCTACGTTTTAATGAATAATCAGAAGAATCAAAACATTCGGATTCAATATTCTCAAGTTCTGGAATATCTTCGATACACCCACTACGAATGCAGATATTGACCCCAGCTCTACACAAAGAAGGTTCATCATCACTACTGGTGTCGTCCGTACAATTTCACCCTGTAAACGCAATACGACATGAAAAATATATAAAGCCTGCGCAAGATGATGAAATTCCAACCTATGGCGTCAATCCAGCACCTGTGTCAACAAGTTCGATAGCCACAAGCTAATACCCACATCATGCCTGTCATTAAACTTGCCCTAAACAAGTGCGATAAAATCCCGAAGAATTTCAGGTCTTTTCGCATCATGTTTAACTAAAGGATGTTGTGGATTCTTTTTTATCAATTGCCTGGCTTCCTGAAGTTCTTCATCAGTAACATTTTACAATTTGTTGTTTGTGCATGTGATTTATTTTTGCATTGTGGACATTGTTTTGGATTTTTTATTGTATATAGAGGCTGTCCAACAATCCAAAATCACAGATAAAAGAAGGACAAATATGGCTTTAAATCAATAAATAAGATTTGATTTTATCGTCCATAGTAATTGTTGGACAGCCTCTATAATCTATAGGATTATGTACTCCGAGTTAACGCGAACAAAGTGAGCGTTTTTTCGTAGATGCTATATGCCATTTTTGTGGAATATATGATTTTTCAAATTATATATTACGGTTAATCCGACTAATATGAACGATTTTTAAGGATTCGTGTAGGACTGTGCCGCCTGCAGCGGTTACATTGGTTTTATAGATAGAATAATTTAATAGAGTCACTAACATTACTTAAAAATTCTGCACACATGGCTCACTTTATTGAAATCAGAATCAAATGACACGATCTCTTTAATTTCCAGCATATCCATCACAGCGATAGAACTGGCATCTGCAAGCGAAAGTGTACCATCATATTTAAAAAATAACTCCATGCTTTCTGCAAGCAGATCTTTATCGAGGTGCACAATATCGCATGAATCTTCAAAATAATTGTATAAATTGTAGCCAGCTTTACCACCACTCCTTTTCCCGATTTCAGTTATTACTTCTGAAATAATAAAACTTGACACAACAACAGCCTTATTCGTTAAATGATCAGATAATTTTAAAGCCTTTTTATGCCATTAGTCCTTTTTGTCTACTATCGCGATAAAATAAGAAGAATCGACAAAGATCATTTATACACCGCTTTGGATTCTCTTTTTTGCAGACAGTGCATCCCCGCCTTCTTCGATCAAACCTACGATATCCTCAAACTGCATCTTCTTTCGCGGCTTTACTGTTATTTCATGATCACTGAGATTCCATTCTAAAATGTCGCCAGGATTGATGCCGAGCGATTTTCTGATATCTGCCGGAACAATTGTAGAATATCCACTTGATACTTTAGTTTCACTTATCATATGTATACCACTAAGTGATATAAAAAATACTAAGTTAAGTATATTATGGTAAACGTGATGGCTTGTATTAATCCGACAAAACTAAATTTGTTGCATTACGAGTATACACTTAACCCACAATTGCAACTAATTTTTAAACTATGTAGTAAACACACCCGAGGAACTCACCATTGACCACTCACAAAACACTCAAAGCCCCTGGTGAAGCAAAAAAGGAGTTAAAGAGCTCTGTTTTCATAGGACATGCATACCCTGTCAAAAATGAGGATGAAGCAAAGGACCTCATACGACAGGTGAAAGAGCAACACAGCGATGCAAATCACAATGTTTCAGCATACCTCATTAAAAGCAGCAACGACCTTGCAATGAGATATGACGATGACGGAGAGCCTGCAGGAAGTTCCGGCAAGCCCATATTCAAAGTGCTGGAACTAAAGGACATACACAACGCCGTCGTAGTCGTTAGCCGATATTTTGGCGGAACAAAACTGGGTTTTGGGGGGCTTGCAAGAGCGTACAGGGAAACCGCTGCTGCAGCAATTGAAGACGCAGGTATACTTGAAGTTCATGAAACTGTCAGCATTACTGTGCGATTTGAATATCCACAGACGCAGAATATCAAAAATCTTATACAGGATTATGGAAACATAATCTCAGAGGGATATTCAGACGAGGTTAAATTTACTATTGAGATCAACAAAGAAAAAGAGAATGAATTTATTGAAAAACTGGACGACCTTACTAAAAATAATGCAAAAATCGAATACCAGTCATAACTATATAGTTTTATTAAGAAGTAAATGCAATCTAAATATAATAATATATTTAAATGTAAAAAGTGAAGAACAGAAGTAAAAATAAGATCAAAAACAATCAAGATCGACACATCATGAATCAAATTTTAGCATACATAAGAACACTGGACCACGAATATAGAAGGCAGATCATACATGCAGGGTTAGGTTTCCTTGTATTGCTATTCCCATTCATTGATGCAAAAATACTTGTTGCGATCGCATTTTTGGTACATATCATTTTCAGGTACCTGCCTGAAAGTTCGATGCTCTATGGCATAATGGCTGACAAAACGATACACGATAATCGTATCATCAAAAACCGTGGGATAATAGGTGCACAGGATCTGTCGATCTCGGTCTTCATATTACTGCTGATAAATGCCATACTTGAATACACATCTTTTTCATATCCATTATATATAGTAGCCGCATCAGTCGCAATCGCAACATTTGGAGACAGTGCTGCAACAATTATGCGCCACAAGAGACAACTAAAGTACTATGCACTCACAGCTGAAGAGTACCCCAAAAGAATTTACCAAGGTGAAATCCACAAACTTTATTCAGTAAAATCCAGCACTGCACTTCTTGTTGTAGGAATGATAACAGCATTTTTGGCAGGTTCCTGGATCGTTTACTGGCAGGGAGTCGATATATCCTACAATCTTGTATTCTTTGTAGCCGGCATTGGAGCCGCAACAGGCGCATTGATAGAATCCATTCCATCAAATGTAAATGATAATTTCACAGTCCCGCTTGGCGCGGGAATGATCATGTGGCTATTCTCGATCTTTGGCTATTCCGTGCCACCCTCCCAGATGGCAGGAGCCATGATATTCTCACTTGTGTTAGGATACCTTGCATACAGAGCAAAGATCGCCGACGTCTCAGCAGTTCTCAGTGCAACACTAATCAGTGTTCTGATAATCGTATTTACAAATGTCCTGTGGATATTTCTCCTTCTCACCTTTTTCATTCTGGGGGGTGCATCCACGAAATACAAATATCGATTCAAAAAATCAATCGGACTTGCACAATCAAAAGGTGGTGTCCGCAATTATGATAACGTATTCAGCAACAGCACAGCAGCACTTGTGCTCGCAGTTGCACACGGCATATATCCACAATTTGGTGCATTCATCACGTACGCATATCTTGGCACAATAGCAACAGCAACAGGAGATACATTGGCAAGTGAGATCGGTACAACATCGCGCATAAAGCCGCGTATGATAACAACGCTCAAATTTGTCGAACCCGGCATAGATGGAGGAGTGACGCCCATCGGGCAATTTGTAGCGATCATAGGTCCCCTGACAATAGGAATACTTGCAGCATTGTTCGGTATTGTTGATAACATCCCACTTGCAATTCTTATCACCACGATAGGAGGGTTCCTTGGAACCAATATCGACAGTTTCCTTGGTGCAACATTACAAAGAAGAGGCATGCTGACAAATAGTGGCGTCAACTTTGTATCAACATTCCTGGGTGCATTGATATCCGGTGGATTGTATGTGCTGATCGGCTAAATTTAATTTATCTTAATAACCATGCTCTTCTACGGTTGTGTGTACCGTCGCAATGTTTGACTTAGAGTGAAATAAAAACCAGTACCATCGCCGCAGGCGGCATGTTTCCAAACCACAAATCGTATGCAATTATTAACATTGGTCGGATTAATAATATAATAATATATAATTTTAAATTAAAATTGATCGATTACGCGAAAATGGCGCACAATATTTATTATACAAATCATTTTGTCCATTAAATGCAAAAAGAGGATGATTTCATTGATGATAATGGGGCGTGCCGCCTGTGGCGGTTCGACTTGGCATTAAAGACTGCAAAACAAAGACTGCATCTTTTATGATAATTCGTGAGGAAACCCGCCGCTTACGGCGGGTTGTTCACTCGTTATAATATGCGCCTAATCCTATTCCAATCTTACCTTACAATTCATCATACGTCCACGAATTCTGCCTTTCCACCAGATCCCGCGCATGCCGTGCAACCTCATCTGGATGTGGTTTTACTCTTGCAACACCGCTGTGTATTGCTGCCCTTGCAACGGCTGACGCAACAGCAGGAACCACTCGACTATCAAGCGGATTCGGTATAATATAATCCTCACTAAGTTGTGACTCTCCGACTATTTCGGCAAGAGCATACACTGCTGCCATCTCCATCTCTAGATTTATATCACGTGCACGGGTATCCAGCGCACCCCTGAAGATCCCCGGGAAACCAAGACAGTTGTTGATCTGGTTAGGATAGTCCGACCTTCCCGTTGCCACAATACGTGCACCTGCCGCCTTAGCATCTTCCGGCATGATCTCAGGGTCGGGATTCGCCATCGCGAACACGATCGCATCATTCGCCATTGAAGCAACCATTTCCTTGCTCACGATCCCACCATTAGAAACACCGATAAACACATCCGCTCCAACCAGTGCATCACCAATTGTTCCACTCAACTTTGATGCATTCGTGATCTTGGCAATATCATCTTTCACTGGATTCATACCTTCAGTACGCCCTTCATAGATTATACCACGACTGTCACACATCAATAAACTTCCACCATTAACCCCAGCATGAATGAGTTTTTTTGTAATGGCAATCCCTGCCGCACCTGCACCTGAAACTACCACTTTTATATCGCCAAGTTCTTTACCCACGATCTTCAGGGAATTCATAAGCCCTGCAAGTGTCACAATTGCAGTACCGTGCTGGTCATCATGAAATACAGGAATCGGTATCTCAGCCTTGAGCCTTTCCTCTATCTTAAAGCATCTGGGCGCGCTGATATCTTCAAGGTTTATTCCTCCAAATGTCGGAGATATGTGTTTTACGGTCTTGATGATCTCTTCCGTGTCATTTGTATCAATACATATCGGAAACGCATCCACACCTCCGAGTGTTTTGAAAATAATAGCCTTGCCTTCCATAACAGGCATTGCAGCATGTGCACCTATATTTCCAAGACCAAGCACTGCCGAACCATCAGTCACCACTGCTACAAGATTACCTTTTGAAGTATAGGTGTAAACATCATCCGGATTTTTTGCAATCTCCCTGCAGGGCTCTGCAACACCTGGAGTATAATCAACACTCAAATCGTGGATAGTCTTTAGCGGGACTTTACTCGCAATTTCGAGTACGCCCTGATGAAGTTCGTGAACCTTGAGAGATTCTTCGTAGATGGAGCCGATGATTGTTGTTGGAGGTGTTGTTAATTTAGGTGGGTTTTGGGTTATTGTCATTTTTTGCCTCTTGTGTGTGGATTTTATGAATTTACACCTATATAGCCATACTTACCAAAAACATATATGCCACACAAATCATGTACCTATTATGAAAATAATTGGCATTGCTCGTGAAACGCTTGAATTTATCCTTCATGTCAGTGAATCCTCTGCACCCAATGAGTTTGCAGGATTAATGCAACAGACGGACGGGGTCATAACAGATATCATAATACTTCCTGGCACAGAATCAAGTGACAGAAATGCCGTTATAAAATTGTTCATGATGCCAAACATCAAATCCGTAGGTTCCATTCACAGCCATCCGACTTCGAATGTAACACCATCAAAAGCAGACATACGGCTTTTTGGAAAAACCGGAAGTCATCACATCATTGTCGGGGCACCTTATGATGAGAATAGCTGGAAATGCTACGATGGTGACGGTCAGGTGCAGGACCTTCCCGTGCTGGATGTCGAACTTGAAGAGCCGGAAATTCTTTGAAACATTTATGTGGGCGATCATTCGCCCAAAATCATTTTATCCTGTCAAACCCAATTGATCATAATAGCAAATACCTACGTGGGAGTGGTACAAATGCCAATGTGCAAAGAATGTAATTTTTATACACCGATCGACGAAACAAAAGGCGAATGCTTTGGAATAGAAGTGCCTGCAACTATGAATGCAAATGACTGTCCGCAAAAAGCATTCCAGCCAATTGAATCAGATGACAGGCATTGAAGTATGTGAATTTGTGAAAGTTTCCGGCCTTTAACTTCCGGCACTTGATATGGAACTTGAAGAGCCGGAAATTTGGAGTCATTTACGTGTACGGTCAGCGTACATAATAAAAAAAAATTATATCTTGCTTAAAACAAAATCTCTTACTTTTTCACTCAGCCTAAAACCGCAAGCATTCAGTTCATCAAGAGATTCTCGCAGGTCTATTTTACGATCCTTGCCTGCCTTTAGCAAAATGCCAACAGTTCCTGTGATGTTTAGGTTCATATTCTTGGCTGCTTTTCTTACATCACCATCGTCAATAATAAGCAGACAATCTTTTTCCTTTGCAAGTACGATTGCTTCAGATTCCCCTGCATCAAGGTACATTGATAATGATTCAACAGCGAGCGTATTTTCGACATTTTCTACAATGATCTAATCAGCCTTTGCGACTTCCTCTGCCCCGTAGAGAAATCCACCATTTACCACGAACTCTTCATAGACTGCTTTTGGTATGTATATGAGCCCAAAATATTCGCGTAAAAGTTCGATCTTTCAAATCTTTGACAGGGCGATAAGTGGGGTAGAATTGGATACTGTAGCCATATTATCCAATAATCCTTTCGAGAGTGTTCAAGTCATCTTCAACATCTTCGGTAGTATAGTTGATTGGAACACCGCTACTATCCAGAATCGTAAGCATCTCCCATTTTTTCCGTGCACCCGCCAATTCAGCAGCCTTGCCAAGAGATAATTTGCCTTCCCGGTATAATTCAATGGCAAGTGTCTTCTTTATAAAATCAGGCATATCGCTTTCACTAACCTTTACTGATGATGGAAAACTCGAGGGGAAACTAACTGTTGTCTTTACTTCACTCATTTTATCAAGTAACATTTTGTATCTGATAATACTTTAACGTTTTCCAGGGAAGATTTCCTGTAGTTATCCCCTAAATTATATACATGGATGTCAACCAAAGAAATCCATGGTGAAGATAACAGGCACTGATTTCGAAACGCGCAATCAAACAAGTTCACGTGGCTGCTTATGCTCCGGCAACACCGGAAGCGGCATCGTATTGATCAAAATAGGACTCTCAACCTCTTTTGCTCGTTCAAGCATGAGTTCCTTGCCCTTTTGTGTAATGGCAAACAGTGGAACTGCTGTGCCAACCTGTGCAAGAGGTTTGATAACATCACGTACATTCTTGGACGCACAGCCTGTGGTAATGTCCAGATAATCAAGCAGTTTTAAAGCATCATCCCGACTTACACCGGTCACATGAGCACCGATAATGGTCAGGTCAATACCAAGTTCGGATTCGACATCCCTGAGCGCCTTTGCCATATCAGGATCAATGGCTGACACAGCGATCTTTTTATAGCCTAATTCCGCCGCCTTTCTGACCCCTCCGACAGGGTCGATCTTAGCAGTTGATGTGTCAAGTACAATACCTCCATTTTGAGCGATACCATTCATAATACCATCAATAGGCTCAGTTTCAACAAGACCCGATATCCTCGCACCCATACCCTGTACAAGTTTTGGATTATTGGTGATTACGGTTCCTGCCCCATCACAAACCGTCACGGTCGTATCAAGGACACCTCGCCGAAGGCCAGTCATCATTATTTCAGATGCTCCGAAGCCCACAAAGACCTCAAGTTCCAGCTGGCGCCTGTCCGTGAACATACCAAAGTCAGAAATGCGAAATTCCATATTTTTCCTGACCTCTTCAGATGTTATTTTCTTGATCCCGCGCACCTTATCGAATATCGGACACCATTCGACCTGCGGCTCACCAACCTCTACAACTTTACCATTTTCGATGACAACTTTTGTCTTTCCAAGCATTTCCATAATATGGGCCATAATATCACCTTTTGTTCCAATTAAATTGTATGAATACAATTTGAATATTTTTTATAATTACAATGAATTCAAATGAATCTGTAATACTTATTACTTTTGGCACTTAAACTTGAAATTTATAGATTACAACGCACTACGCCGATCAACGATCTTTTGCGCCTTTCCGGCAGTCCTTGGAACAGTCCCCTTCTCAACAAGTTCCACATTAGTTCTGATGTTCAACACTGCCTTCAATTCATTCTCGACATGTTTCCGAACTGCTGCAAGGTCTTTCAATTCACCGGTAAATGCACCTTCCTCAAGTTCAACCCGGACTGTTATCTCATCCATCCTATGCTGATTCCTATCCAGCAATATCTGGAAATGCTCGGTAACTTCTGGAATATTTGCGATCACGCCTTCGATCTGGGATGGGAACACATTAATCCCTCTTATGATAAGCATATCATCAGCCCTACCAAGCACTCTTGATATCCTCTGGGTGGTCCTGCCACATGCACATTCACTCTCAAGGAGGCGTGTGATGTCACCTGTGTGGTACCTGATAATTGGCAACGCTTCTTTTGTTAGGGATGTCAAAACAAGTTCACCTTTCTCTCCTTCTGCAACCTGTTCGCCATCAGAGTCCAGCACCTCGACAAGGAAATGGTCGCTCCATATGTGTAAACCGTCCTGCTCCGTACATTCAAAAGCAACACCAGGACCAAACATCTCAGAAAGTCCGTATGAATCATAAGCCTTTATATTAAGTGCACTTTCCAATTCTTTCCTTGTATTCGATGACCACGGCTCAGCACCAAAGCACCCAATTTTTAACGAAAGTTTATTCAGAATATCCATTTCTTTTGCGGTCTCTGCAAGATAGAGAGCATACGAAGGCGTGCAGTGTAATGCGGTTACGCCATAATCGACCATCATCTCAAGTTGCCGAACAGTATTTCCCGTCCCGCTTGGAACAGTCATCGCACCCAACTTCTCGGCACCATAATGAACACCCAGACCACCTGTAAACAGACCATAATTGACAGCATTTTGGAACACGTCATCAGCCCTGACACCGACCATCATGAGATTGCGTGCCATTAAGTCAGACCATGTGTCAATATCTTGTGCAGTATATCCCACGACCGTCGGTTTCCCACTTGTGCCGGATGAGGCATGAATGCGCACAATGTCTTTTTTGGGAACCGCGAATAACCTGAATGGATAATTGTCACGAAGGTCTTGCTTTATTGTTGATGGCAGATGGCACACATCATTCAGAGAATTAATATCGCCCGGAACAATATCTTTTTGTTTAAACTTTCCGGTATAAAAAGGAACATTTTCATAGACACTGACAGCTGTTTTTTTCAAACGTTTAAGTTGTAACTTTTTTAAATCATCATAATCCATTGTTTCGTATTTTGGTTGCCAGTATTCCATATAAAAATCACCCTATTTTGCACATATTTTCTGAAGATGCGATTTGCTTCTTTGTTTAAATGCATTGCTCTTTAGCATAGAATGTAAAGTGCACAATTCTATGACGTTTTTCAATTACCTATGCTCACAAATCTAATAATCGTGTCCATAACAATTACATGAATGTACATATAAATTAGATATTATTAAGCCAGCGCTGCAATTGCAATGTGTATGCGAGAAATAATGCAGCAAAACGAAGTGAACATAATGTCAAAATACGGGCATACTACCACACCCATTCCTCTTTTTGTACTTCTGTTAACTTTTGTTTTTTTGGCAGTTGGTACATCACCTATTGCATCTGCTGACTGGAATCAAAATATCATTGAAATTGATGCCACCTATGAAGTAGTATCACAAGATATGATCGTTCATATTTCAAAAGAGTTTACTTTTTCAAATCATGATATTGATACACGTTTTTGGAAAGGATATTACTCAAACTTAAATTACAAACTTCCCGGTGGCATCGAGAATATTCAAGTTTACGACAGCGATCAAAAGATGGAATATTATAAACCGGATGCACAAGGTGACTATTATACATTTGAATTCAATAAAAATATCTGGTATGACAAAAGTTACACATTCACTGTTGAATATGACCTTGTAACCAACAAAAACACTGCCGCGTTCTACATAATTGAAAATGGAGATAATACTAAAGTTACAGTATCCATTCCCAATGAATATGAAGTTTCCATTGATAGAAATGATTACATAAAAATACAACATCCGGATGTTACCAAATATATTTTCAATAAAGGACTAAATTGGGATGGATCATGTTTTGTTAATGCTGTCCATGTTACAGAGATGCAAGTCATCCGGGATACAGTTCAGCTTAAAGAAAAAGATGTGGTGATCAGCATTGAATTTTGGGATGGTGAAGATGAATGGGCAAATACGATGATGCATACTGCAATCGAAAGTCTGCCTGTTTTAGAAGAAGTATCGGATTTACCATATCCAATGAAATATAACATCACGATAACGCAGGCTACATCAGCAGATACGCTGGGATATGGAGGGGTAAATAATGGTAAAGATGGCATTATTTTGCTCTACACTGAAAATTATGAGACGCTAATCCATGAACTGGCACACTATTGGACAATGGAATGTGACTTTGAAGCAATATGGATGGACGAGGGATATGCGAATCTTTATACATACCTGGTTTTGGAACATAACCATCCGGATGATGCGGTCGCAAGAAAAGAACTGTACTTTGAACAGTATGAAAACATGAAACCGGTTTATGACATCCAATTGTCTGATTGGACTGTGCCTGACGCATTCAATTCTGAAAACGCGAATAAGATTGACTATGGATACAAAAAATCCTTTGTGATCGCATATAATAAATATGAAAAAGAAGGATTGGGATCGGTCCAGGTATCCGATCTTAAACTTTTATAATTATGCTCCCCGGTTCTGCTGTGGTTGGGTGTGCCGTTGCAACATTTATTTAATTTAGAATTGCATTCCTCCTCATAATTAAATACAAGGGCAATAGCAATCATTTTTTATAAGAACCTATATATATTTTCGTAATGAATTACCTAAAGAGGTTTCATGCAAACATTAGTAATATGTATCGATAGGGATGATGATATTGGTGAGAAAGCAAAGGTCCTATCTCCGGTTATAGGAAGAGAGGATAATATCAATGCTGCAGTGAAACTTGCCAGTGCCGATCCTGAGGATTCCGATACGAACACGATATTTGGCGGTATCAAGGTACTTGATGATCTTTTATCAAGGGGCATCGATGCCGAAATTGTGACATTTGCCGGCGATAAGAATATCGGAGTTGTCTCTGATCAAAAGATCGCTCGTCAACTTGAAGTTGTTCTTGAGAAGTTTGATGCAAAAAATGCTATATTCATATCCGACGGTGCAGAAGATGAAACGCTTATCCCTATTGTGCAGTCCCGAATAAAGATCGATTCCGTGAAGCGTATTGTGGTCATGCAAAGCCAAAATCTTGAGAGTACTTATTATATTTTGAAAAACGCATTCAATGACCCTAAGATCTCCCAGACGTTTTTCGTGCCTTTGGGGCTTGCAGCGGTCATCTATGCCGTATTCTTGATGGCAAACTATCCTGAAGGCGCAGTTATTGGGATATTGGCAGCGATTGGGCTCTATATGCTTTATAGGGGTTTTGGGCTTGATGATATATTTGCCACGTTAGGAGGGAATATGAAAACATCTTTCTATGCTGGCAGAATGACATTTATTACTTATACGGCTGCGGTACTTATTTGTATTATTGCAACTGTCCAGGGCGCTGTGACACTGTGGGCATATTACCTCAATGGTGGGATCTGGTATTATGGATTACTTACTTTAGTTACGGTTTTCATAAATGCTTCAATTTGGTTATATGTTGCAGCTGCATTTATTGCGATCTTTGGCAAGGTGTTGGATATTCGAATAAGCGGAAAGCCGATCATTCATTACACGTCTCCTGCGTTTTTTGTAACATCTTTAGGATTGCTCTTTTGGGGTGCAACCACCTACTTATTATCCATAAGTTCAGTTGTGGATGATACGGGTGTTCCTGATGTCGGTATTCAGTATTTTGTGTATTCGGTTGTCATTGCTGTTATTGTAGCTCTTGTCGGTGTAAAAATATCAGTGATCAAAGAAGCAAAGGTAAAGGTAGAACTAAGGGCAAAGGGAAACAACAAAAAACGAGACAAAAAGTAAAAGGTTGATACTATTTCTGATATGACTTTTGACATAAAGGCTGTGATATTTGGCGGTGTTGGTTTTTCAATTGCAAAAGACTACCATAGCCGAATTATCAGCACTCCATACGGGGATGTGACGGCATATATCACTCGAATGAATGGGTGTGGTGTCGCAATCATTCCTCGACATGCAGGTGCTGAAGAACACACGCCTCCGCACATGATCAACTATCGCGCAAATGTGTGGGCTGTGCGGAAACTTGGGGCAAAGCGTATAATCTCTACAAATTCGGTTGGCACGATGAAAGATCACCCGATCGGGAGTTTTGTGTTGCTTGGCGATTATGTGGATTTTACTAAGAACAGGATATCTACGTTCTTTGATTCCGAAACTGTGCATGTGGATATGGTTGAACCTTATTGTCCCCAGATCAAAAAATGCCTGGCAGATTCTCTTGAAAAAAAAGGAATTGTTTATTCAGAAGGCATATACGTATGCACGGAAGGACCGCGATTTGAGACACGGGCTGAGATCAATATGATGAAGCAGTTTGGGGATGTTGTTGGCATGACGGGTGTGCCTGAAGTTATACTTGCAAAAGAACTGGAATTGTGTTATGCATCCATCTGTACGGTAACGAACTACGCATGCGGTTTGGGAGATGGTAAATTAAAACTTACCGTTGATGATGTTGTGGATGCATTACGTAGTGCACAGGGTGCACTCATGGGAGTTATTGCGGATGCAGTATCTAATCTGTCGAATGGTGGGGAAAAGGATTGTGCTTGTGGGGATGCGACTGTGGGTGCGCGTGTTTAAGTATTTTTTTTGTTTGGGCTGGTTGTAATTAAAATCAACGCAACAACCGCCGCAGGCGGCGGGTCCCATGATCGCTGATCTGTAACAAACACATGATGTGCAATAAGTCTGTTCTCTTGGCGACCTGCCTGCTTGCTTGCCTGCTTGCTTGCCTGCTTGCTTTTCGGGTGTATTATGCACACAACTTCATAGGCGGTGAGTTTATTTCGCAATGATTTTTCCCACTTTCATTGAAGTATCTGGATTTTATAACTGTGCTATTGCGAAAAAAATCCTTGTTAATGAACATGCATAATATGGCACAGAGATTGCCTCTACATCGGGTGGACAATTGAAGTCATAATTACATATTAGTGTCACGTCAACTTTCAAATGTCTGGTTATGGGGGGTATGGATCATATGATATAATTTTCTATATTCCAAAATTACGGATAGATCTCCACAAAATCCATAGCATCAGTCCCCGCCGCCGCTCGGCGCATTTCAATGCTACCAAACCCGTACCAAACATACAATTCTCAGAACAGCAAATACGCTGACATTTGAAAACTATATTGTATTTAGTGGTCGTGGTGCAGGAACGTGCCGCGCTGCGCGCGTGTGGTCGCACCGTTTATTCACTCTAACAACATTGTATGATTGACTCAACATTAGTCATATTGAATGCGAACTCAAATTAATCATTTATGCTGGGATGTGCCGCTTGCGGTGCACATCCTGATCATGCGATATCTTTTGATGTATCGATCTGGACACCGTCGCCAACCTTGAACTTGATCATTTCTGAATTTGGCACCATTCCGCGTATCTTTGGAATTGCAAGCATACTTGTCATCGAATCTGCACTGCGTTCAAGTGCAACATCGAATATTACATCAGCAGTATTTAGAATATCATTTTCAACTTTTTCTGGATGGCTTCCTTTCAATCCGTATAGGTAAGTGAGACAATCCATTTCTTTAGTTGTCTCGTAGAGTATGTTGGTTAGCCGTTTTAACATACCAAGGTTAACATTGAGATTCATGTAAAAAGAAAAATTATCAATGATAATGTTGACATCTTCATTCATTGATTCGTTCATGATGTTCTTGAGATTGTATTCTGTGAACTCTATGATCTTTGCATCAACGTATTCATTTCCTATGGTATCGACCATCTCACCAAATTGTGTGAGGTAGTATTCACTGTATATATCAACAAAGGAAATATTAGAAATGTCAAAATTCAAATTCTCGATATCTTTTTGGATAAATTTAGGTCTTCGGCTTGTTGTAAAATAATAAGTTTTTCGTGATTGGGTGAATTGATATAGGAAAACCTCAGACATTGATCTGGAGTCAGCCGAAAAATAGACTAAAGACCTTTCAGGCAATCCACCGCCTAAGCTCCTGTCAAGAACAAAAATACCGGTGGGTTTTAGTTTAGGTCCTTGCTGGGTAATAGATTGTACGCCAGCCATTGCATCTTGTGCAGATATATTTAGTTCTGCCATCAATTCATCCCTCAATATATAAATTGGCCTTGATGTTTTATAAGTATTTGGTATATTCAAAATCAAATAAGTACAATTAATCAATAGATGTGGACATGTATATAAAAGGCATGTCGCAATTTTTTAAAAATAGCACTTATATACAGCCATTAACAATTGAAACACACATGACACTCTGGACACTTATAAATGCTGAAAAGTCAAAATATATTGTTTTACCGATCAGGGATAAGAAGAAGAATCCCTTATTTGTTGGTGAACTCATCCTGAGGACCACAACGGCAGGCCCGCGTCCTCATAAGTTTAGGGTATTTCGTGATGGTAAGGATGAGTATCGTCCACCTGAAGAATTTGTTGATCTTTTACGGCTTTCAGAACGTATCATGATCGTAAATGGTGGGGACAGTAGACGAACATCCGAGATTTTAGAGATGCTCAAGGGTTTCCAACTTGAGGCTGATATGGTCAGTGTGTGCAGGTTCTGTTTTATGAAGCGTAAATTCAATTTTGTTAGCAAGAAGTCAATAAAATATCATGGGGAACTGATATGCGAAGAATGCGCAAAAGAGGAATTGATGCGTGCACTTCGAAATTCCCAGACTAATTATAGTGATGAAGCGGTTGCACATATGGAAGAGTTGATGATACGGTCAAAAGACCTTGGCCGTACTGTGGGAATGCTAAACCCACAAAAACTTGATTCGGATTTTACCCGTTTTGATACGGTTAAAGCAAATCCCATTAAGAGTACAGCAAAGATCGCCGACCTTCCGATAAGAAAAAAATTCAAGTCCATCCTGCTGGAAAAGTCCGAACACTTGTTGCCTGTGCAGTCGTTATCTGTTGAAAAAGGGCTGTTGGATGGAAAACACCAACTTGTTACTTCTGTTACCGCAACCGGTAAGACTCTTATTGGTGAACTGGCAGGGATCGAGAATATCCTGCGTGGTAAGGGGAAGATGCTGTACCTCGTCCCCCTGGTGGCGCTGGCAAACCAAAAATACGACCAGTTCATAAAACGGTATAGTGGCATCGGATTGAAAACATCCCTGCGGGTCGGAAGTGCCCGTATCAAGACCAAAAAAACGGAATCAACTAACAGATCACTTGATTCCGATATTATTATCGGTACTTACGAAGGACTGGATTATATTCTGCGTACAAGCGATGCAGACCAACTTGGTCATGTCGGCACAGTCGTCATTGATGAGGTGCACATGCTCGAAGATGCGGAGCGGGGGCACAGGGTGGATGGTCTGATCGGACGTCTGAGGTATACCGCATCTGATGCCCAGTTCATCTATCTCTCTGCAACAGTGGCAAAGCCGGAATTGCTTGCCAGAGATCTTGGTGCTACCCTTGTTGAATATGAGTATCGGCCGGTTCCGATAGAGCGGCATCTGATGTTCTGTCAGGAAAATGATAAGATACGGCTGATCTCAAAACTTGCTAAGGATGAATTCAGTAAAACATCTTCAAAAGGGCATAGGGGGCAGACGATCGTCTTTACCAATTCCAGACGCAATTGCCACCGCATATCAGAAGCAATCTCGATTCCATCGGCACCATATCATGCCGGTCTGACACAACATGAACGAAAATCGGTTGAGAGGCGATTCGAATCCGGCAAATTGCCGGTTGTTGTGACAACTGCCGCACTTGCGGCAGGTGTTGATTTCCCTTCATCTCAGGTTATATTCGAATCACTTGCCATGGGAATATCATGGCTATCGATGCAGGAGTTCCTGCAGATGCTGGGGCGTGCAGGGCGACCTGATTATCATGACCTTGGTGTGGCTGTACTACTTGCTGTGCCGAACAAGAAATATACCTCTGACCAGGAAGGATCTGAGGACGTGGTTGCTGTTAACCTGTTGAAAGGCAGGATGGTACATACCGGGGTCAAGTATGGTGAGGATGAGCAGATGGAGGAGATACTGGCATCGGCTGCGGTTACGTCTTCGAGGAAGGACCTTGAGACGATCCATCGCACAATGCTTGGTGATTTTGCAATGGATGCGCTTTTTTCACGGTTAAAGAAATATAAGTTGATCGAGCAAAATGGTGATAGCATCTCGCTCACACGTTTTGGCAGCATTGCAGCAAGGCATTTTTTATCGGTATCAAAGGCGTTCTTGATAAAAAGCGCAGTTCTGGCAGACAATGATCCTCTGGATATTGTGACAAATCTTGAATTCTTTGATGCTGCATATTTCAAATATGCGCCGCAGATATCGGTTGCTTTGAACATCAATATGCCGGCAAGGGTATTTCAGGGCGCTTCGATAGATATTCTTTTTGAGGGTGAGAATATCTCTAAACTTGACCTGAAACTTCAGGATCAATTGTTTGATTTTGCATCCGAGTTTCTGGCATGCTCATGCAAGGATTCGCCATATTGCGGTTGTCCTGAGCGCAAGTTCTCGGCAAAGGTTATCAAACTCAGGGTTGATGGGTATGATCCTGTCGGGATTGTGCGAAAACTGGAAGACCTGTATGGGATCACGGCATACGGCGGCGACCTGCTGGGTTATCTTGATGGTGTTATTAGAAATCTTGATGCGATGGAGATGATAGCAAAGGCTTATTCGAAAAAGGATATTGCTAAGGCGGCTCACCGACTGAAAAAGTCAGTTGAGGGTTGATGGAATGAGTTTATTCTGTGCGGATTGTGTTACCTTCATCAAAACATATTAAAAGGATGTGGTTAAACTACAAGTGGATCAGGAGTCAAAACATCTTTACTATTAATTATAAGTTACATATAAGTTACATATAAGTTACATATAAGTTACAGGGTATATTTACATGACTAAAAATGACGATAATGATAATGATAAGTTGAGAGAAACTAGAAAGGTTAAGATCGAATTCTATAGGCCTGATGATTTCAAGCAGGTTTATTCAATAGGTGCGATAGGCGGACACAGTCCGTACGATTTCAGGATCGGATTTTACAATGATTCACCACGTGCATTTGGTGATCTATCTGATTCACATGTTATCGAGAGGCGGGTGGAGACTGAAGTTATACTGACACCTCTTGCTGCACTTGAACTTTCACGATGGTTAAATCAGCATATTCAGGATTATGAGAATATGTTTGGTCCGATCAGCAAGATGCAACCGGTTACTGAAAAGCCAAAGGATAAACCTTCAAAGGATAGTTCTGAGATACAGGGCTATATTTAAGTTTAAACTTAAACTTAAATCTAGACTTAGATAAATATAAAATAGCAAGGAATTTATAATTATTTGGTGCTAATACGTTTGAATATCAAACATAAGTTGGTGGTCGATAATCGCTAACCATAAATATGATATTGTGTATTTAAAACTCTCTAGTGTCTAATTATTATCGTTTTATTAGTGTTTAACAATTTACAATATAATGTGAGGATATAATTTTGTTCCCGAATAAAAAAGTTCAGAAAGCGGTTGGTTCAAAGGTTCAAGTAGAGATGAAAGGAGATCATCATGTTCTTGAAGGTACACTTCAGAGTGCGGATGATTATCTTAATCTTCATCTGGTTGATGCTGTTGAGATCGTAGATGGTGAGAGGCTTCGATCTCTTGGGTCTGTGGTTTTGCGCGGCAACAATATTATACTAATAGTTCCTCTAGAAAATTGATATTTTTGTTGCTGTGGAAATATTATTATGGAATTGGATGAATTAACGTTAAACACGATTCGTAAGCATAAAGACGGCGTATTTCAGAGTGAACTCTGGAAGGAGATGGAGATCGATAGCCGTAAATGTTCCAGAATCGTTACAAAACTGATAACGGATAATCTTGTCATACGCGAGTCTGCAGTTTCAAATGGTGCAAGAACGTATTTGTTAAAGTCAGTAGATGATACCAAGGCATCATACGATGATCTTCTGGCCGGGGATGTATTCTCTCCATGTGCGGGGTGCAGGGATGCGTGCCAGCCTGAATTATGTGATAAACTTAGTGACTGGATCTTGCATTTAGTTAATCTTGAGGATGAATCCTGATATCATGCGAAAGCTTAATAACGATGTGTGACTTATTGGGCTCGCTTCAATGCGATATTCACTGTGCTCCGGTAGTGTAGCCCGGCCAATCATACTGGCCTTTCAAGCCAGCGACTCGGGTTCGAATCCCGGCCGGAGCATTTGAAATTTTTTTATAGTATATAATCTATAAGATTATATAGTTCGAGTCAATTCGACCGAAGGGAGAATTTTCTCGTAATCCCGCCGTTTGAATACGCTTTTTTACGGATTATTTATTTAAAATCAATTTTTCTTGTGTTTTTATTAGATTTGTAGTTTACTGTCAGTATGGATTATTTGGATTTTAAATAGAATTTGTGTTGATATCAAATTTAGATGGGGCTTGCAAGCGCCCCTGCACCCAATGGGATTATTTAATAAGTCTTCTTTCCACACTGATCCCATAGTTTGATTTACTGTGCAAGCAGCACATTTTTGTGTTCTTCAACAATGAAAAGGATAAAGTCACTGATGTCAAATTCTCTTCCTTTTTCAAGATAGTTGAAATAATCATATTTTCGGTCAGGATCGAACGCAAATATTGGGTATCCACCCTGTAGCAATATATGTGAGTGGATCAGTCTTGCCACTCTACCGTTCCCATCCTTGAATGGATGAATTGATACGAAAAGAAAATGGAATATCGAACCAAGTATCAGAGGATGGATGTGATCTTTGTTTAGTTGACAGTAATTCACAAGGGACCTCATCAAATATTCCACCTCATTATTGGTTGATGGTAATTTCAATTTAGAACCAATAATCCGTTTTGTGGCTGAAGCATAGAATATTTCGGCTTCTTTGATCAATCCGCGCATCAGTATCTGATGAGTGGTTTTAATAAGGTCAAGGTTTACGTCTGTATCTTTATACACTTCGAGTATATGGTCCAGAGCATCCTTTGTATTTTTAATCTCTATGATCTCTTTTGGCGTAAGGTCTGTTGGCAGATCATGTATGATACGTTCAACATCCTCATTGGATGCAGTGTTCCCTTCTGTGACAGTTGAAGAGTAGATGTGTAGTTTGATGAGATTATCCATTACTTTTTTCGATCTGGTAATGTTTTTAACTGAATCTATATAGGCGATCGAGCGCAAGCAGGCGTAGTAAAACCCTGCGACCAATCATTTAATTTGATTTGCAGTGGAGTGGAACGCTTCAGCTCAGCGCGTAGCGTACTAATTAATAGATAAATAAGTATCAGTTAAGACATTCTCGATGGAAAAAAGTGAGAACTGTCAAACTTGGGTTATAAAATGTCTGAATATCTTATATATTTGTTGAAATTGGTAGTATTATCCACTCGATATTAAAGAGAACCCTTTTACTTTTTGAAATAAAGTGAACAAATCGGATGCTACGTCCGGTATATTTAACATACATATATATTTCATGAACTCTAATAACAATAGCATTGTACCGTTTATGAGGTAAATAATATGTCTGAAACTATATCTGAAACAAAAAATTTTGTGTTAAGAGATGAGAAGGGAGAGGAACATGGTGTATTCACCGGGAAACAACCAAGACAGGCAGCTCTTAAAGCCGCAAACAAGGGTGAAGGTACAAAATCCAAGCCTGTGACCCTCAGACTGCGAGAGCGTGGAACTAAGAAGGTTCATGTTTTCACAGGATGGAAAGAGATAGTTGATGCACCAAAGAACAAGCCTGCATGGATGGCTGATAAAGTTAACAAGCCTTTCGTGAAAAAAGTTGGAATTGAAAAACTCGAATGAGCTTATAATCTATTTATATGAATGAAGCAGGTAACTCCTTCCTCGCCGCATAGCGTCAGGGGGAGCAGTTCATCTGTTGGTAAATTACTTCTGACCAAGTTATTGATTTATTTGTCCGGTCTGTGTTCACGACTGTACATATATTTTTTAAGCGCTGATTAATCACCGTATAAAACCAAACTTGTCCAATCAAACTTAATATTTGCATTTTTGGATACACCAAACAAACTAAGGACACTTATATTTATTAAAACTGTCAAACTTGGGTTGCAAATATATAGTGCAAATTAACGCGAACGGAATAAGTATTTTCTCGAATATCTATTAAAAGATAAGAACACTAACAAAGTTCCCCATATATCTTTTCGACCTCATGTCGCAACTCTTCCTGTGACACACCATGCATCTGTGCAAGATACATCGCACCGCCGGCACCGACACCCTCTTTCACATCGCCTGCTTCATATCTTTGAAGACCTGGCAGATGTGATGCGCCAAAGCCGGGGTCTGCTACATATATGGGTACGCCGAGTTCAGCGACCAGATCCTTAAAGTTTGCACTTGCATCATTAACAACATATTTTGTTGTAGCGATCGAGATGTTATCAGTATTGATGCCAAGGTGTTTGATAACAGCAAAAACAGCCGCCATCTGGGTTCCACCTGCAAGTACGAAATCGATCCCATCTACTCCTGATACAATTCCTGCAACAGCCGCCATCATGGGGTCACCAAGACAAGTAATGGCATGCAAGGGATCGTCGCGAAGACTTCCGAATTCAACACCCGATGCAGCCATTCCTTCCCTGACGACCCTATTCTTCAGGTCCAATGGATTTGAACACGAACTGCTACTTACATTTCCATCATACCCAAGAGCATTCAACACACCCATTGCAGTTGTTGTGCCGCCTGGTATGCTTTCACCAATAACAAAATGGTCAGTTTTATCCCTGATATCCCTGCCAAGTTTATGTGCGCGTTCAAATATCCCTCTTGCATCATGAACAGCGATATTTTCTCTAATGTCGCACCCGGGCTTTGCCATAAGATCAACAAAAGGAACTTTGGGAACAATCTTCAACCCTGCATTAACAAACATGTGCGGGATACCTGTAAGATTGAGTGCTGCACGTGTGATTATCGCAGGCGTAGGAGTATTATATGGCGGCGTGATCGGCAGTACAGGCACACTGACAATATTTCCAGTCTCAACAATTTCAGCGTCCCCTGCAGGTGTATAATCTGTAAATTCCGGGCTCTTGCCGGCTGCAGATATATTTGGAATATATGCAGTCGCTGTATTTGAGAGCACGAACAAGAACAATGGTTTTTCAAATGCATGCGCACGTATAGGAGTTACCCAGTTCATATTTATCACTTGTCACCTTTTTTGATCATATATATTCATTTATTTGTTTATTTGTTTATAGTATATATTTTATAAATATATAGTTCAAGTAAATCTGAGCGTTAGCGAAGATCATTTCGTTTTGATAAATGTGTAATCAATCAATTCCCATAATTTCACAAATCCGTTTCATATCTATATGCTTTCGAACAACACCGGCAAGTTCCTCATATGCATCAGATTCAGAAGCGGTCGTCTGTGGTACATACTCAATTCCCTTCCTCTTGTGTATTTGTGACAACAACGCATGCCGAACATTTTCATTCTCGAACAATCCGTGCAGGTATGTTCCAATCACAAGTCCGGACTCATCTATACTCCCATCATCTCCAAAAACCGGCGCGGAGGATTTAGTCGAACCCATGTGAATTTCATAACCAGATATTGTCTCACCTTTAATAGATTCAAAGATCGTACCACTGCCGGTCACAGTTTTAGTCACCTGAATTGTTTTCTTCTCATACGCATCAAATGTAGTCGTAACATCCAGTAGCCCAAGACCCTCGAATTGTGCAACTCTTCCACCCTCAATTCCAGAATCAATGATACTCTTGCCGAGCATCTGGTAGCCTCCGCATATTCCAATTATCGGGACTTTGCCATAAAGTTCTTTAATACTGGCATCCATACCGCTTTTTTTTAGATCGCTAAGATCGCTGATCGTATTTTTTGTACCTGGCAGTATGATCGCGTCCGGCTTTCCAAGTTCACCCCCGAGTTCCACATATCGAACTCGTGCCATATTTTCAAGCGGCTCGAAGTCCGTGAAATTTGAGATTCTTGGAAAACGAATTACTGCGATCTCGACATCATCACTGCCTTCGCTAATATCAGATTTAGAGTTGAACTTAGACTTAGACTTAGACTTATCTCCAATCGATAATGAATCTTCGGATGGGACCTTGATGTCAAAATACGGTAATACCCCCAGAACTGGAATTCCGGTAAGCTCTTCAATTTCCCTCAAACCGGATTCAAGTATCGCGGGATCGCCCCTGAATTTGTTGATAATAAAACCGCGCACATTGGCGCGTACATCAGCAGGCAGGAGTTCGATCGTACCATATAGACTTGCGAACACGCCGCCGCGCTCGATATCTCCTACCAAAATGATCGGTGCATCGGTAAGCCTTGCAGTACCGATATTCACGATATCGCGCTCATACAGATTGATCTCTGCCGCGCCGCCGGCACCTTCCATCACTATTATATCATACTCCTTGCCAAGCCGTTCCAGTGAACCTCGAAGAATGTCATGCATCATTTCAATGGATTCATAATAATCGCCTGCTGTTTTGTCGGCATACGGTTCACCCAGAATGATTACCTGGGACATGCGGTCGCTTTTTGGTTTAAGAAGAACAGGGTTCATATCGACTGTCGGCTCAATGCCTGCGGCTTTTGCCTGTATTGCCTGAGCAATGCCGATTTCCTTGCCGTCTTTTGTTATCCATGAGTTCAAACTCATGTTCTGTGCCTTGAACGGTGCTACTTTATAGTCTTTTGATAATATGTTGCAGATCGCAGTAACAACTGCACTCTTTCCAACATGTGAAGCAGTACCTAAAATTAACAAATGTTTCGCAGTTTTCTTTGATTTCATATATTATAACCTTTGAGGGATAACCTTTATGAAGGACAATCTATATGTAGTTAACTCTAGTTTACTTTAGTTAGGTAAAATATGATAGATGTATTACATGTAAGCGGCGGTCCAACAAAACCGGAAATAATCGCAGTTTCCCTGTCGAAACTTAATCTGAAAGATGGCAGCACATTCATTGACATTGGCTGCGGTACAGGTGCCGTATCGATCGAAGCATCAAAACTTGCACATAACCTTCGTATTTATGCGTATGATGCACGTGCAGAAGCGATAGATGTCGCAACGCAGAACTTTAAAAATCACAGACTTGCAGATGTCACACTTTTACATGGCGAAGCGTCGCATATATTAAATGAAAAAACAGATATTGGAACTATTGACTATGCATTCATAGGCGGGACAAAGAATATCCGCCGCGTGCTTGAGATCCTCTGCGAAAAAAAGGTGCGCAGAATCGTTGTAAATGCCGTGAGGATAGAGACTGTTGTCCGTACTATTGATGCGATGAAGGAACTTGGGATATTCGATGAGGTGTTACATGTCGCAGTCTCGCGAGGTGCACCCATAGCAGGAGAAACAATGTTCAAGCCAGAAAATCCGGTGTATATCATTGTCGGAAAAAATGAATAATTAAATTTTGAATCAATGGAGATTAATAAATGCTTATTGGAATAGGACTGGGACCCGGCGACCCGCAACTTTTGACACTCAAAGCAGTTGAAGCATTAAAGAGCAGTGATATAGTATACGTTCCAGGCCGCCTCGCAGCAGATCTTGTGACACCGTACACGGATTGTGAAATACTGGATTTTCCGATGACAAAGGACAGCGATGTGCTCAATGATGTCTGGAAAAAAAATGCTGACATTGTGGCTGAACATGCAAGAGATGGCACAGTAGGCTTTGGATTGATAGGAGACCCCAACTTTTTTTCAACTTTCACACATCTTAGCCGCGTAATATACGAACATCATCCTGATATTGACATCACAACGATTCCTGGCATCAGTTCAATAACATCATTTGCAGCAAGAGCGAATGTTTCCATTGATACATCGTTCGAAGTAAGTGATGGAACAGACATCAGATCAAAGATCGTCCTAAAAGCACGGCGTCCTCTTGAGATCGTCGAATCACTTGCAACGGACGGATATGACGAATTCATCTTTGCAGAAAAACTTTTTTCAGGCGAGGAGAGAATAATCAAAACGAGAGAGGATATTCCTGCAAAAGGGAACTACTTCAGTATTATATATGCCAAAAAACAGGATAAAAAGGAGTAAACAGATGAGCGAAAAAAAGAATGTTTATTTCGTTGGCGCAGGTCCGGGAAATCCTAAATTGATAACTATTCTGGGACGTGAACTTCTGGAGAGTGCAGACCTTGTGGTCTATGCAGGCTCTCTTGTAAACCCAAAGGTGCTGGATTATTCGAACGGTGAGAAGATCGACAGTTATGGACTTACACTTGAAGAGATCACTAAAACAATGGCTGATCATATAAAAGCAGGCAAGAAAGTTGTACGTTTGCACAGTGGCGACCCATCGCTGTATGGCTCAGTTGTGGAACAGATGAATGAACTGAATAAATACGGGATCGGAGTTGAACGAGTCCCTGGTGTTTCATCCGTGTTTGCGTCTGCTGCTGCACTCAATACCCAGTTGACCTTGAACGGTGTCTCTGACACTCTCATTATCACGCGTCCGGCAGGCAAGACACTTGAAAAAGATAGCATAACAGAACTCTCACGTCACAATGCTACGATGGCTGTGTTCCTTGGAACACAGAAGATCGAAGAGATAATGAATAAGGTGGAGTATCCACAGGATACACCTGTTGCAGTTGTTTTCCATGCATCATGGGATGATGAAGAGGTCATCTACGGCACGGTTTCCGATATTGCACAAAAAGTAAAGGATGCCGGTATAAAGCGCTCGGCAATGATCATCATCGGCGGGGTGGTAGACCCCGTAAATTACAGGAGGTCACACCTATACGGAGTAGCACAAGAACCGCTGTAATAACATTCGAGCGGAACCGCGATGCTGCTGTTAGCATTGCAGAGTATCTGGGCGCAGACATACTGCTTTATGACAAAAATGTCTTTAAGCAGGCATTCGGGGATTATGATGCAATTGTGGCATTGTTTGCTACCGGCATAGTTGTACGTGAGATCGCGCCTCTGCTTGTTGATAAATGGACTGACCCTGCGGTTGTTGTAGTTGACTCGAACCTGACCTTTTCAATCCCGCTAATAGGCGGTCATCATGGTGCAAACGAACTTGCACGCAAATTGTCCGGACTTGGCGCTGTGCCGATTATTACAACCGCAACCGAAGTACATGGCCGACCCTCAGTCGAGGGGATCGCGGATGCCCTTGGGTGCGATATCGTGAATAAGGAATCCACAATAAGCGTAAACTGCGCCCTGCTTGAGCAAGATGTTGAAGTGCTTGAGATACGAGGGCCGAAAGTAGTTGTTGTCGGGGATGATGTGTCTGTGCTTAAGAAAAATAAGAGTGAGTGATCATGATAATCGGAATAGGAACACGCCGCGGCGTGACATCAAAGGAAGTAATTTACGCAGTTAATAAGGCATTGCGTCAGATCAATGCTGAACTTAGCAGTGTGAGCATGCTTGCATCTGCTAAAATGAAAGAGAACGAAGCCGGATTGCTCGAAGCCGCACAGTTGCTAGACATTGAAATTAAATTCTTGCCACATGATGTACTAAACAAATTTGATACGCCTTCTCCATCGCAGGCAAAACGTTTTGGCTTAACAGGTGTGGCAGAACCGGCTGCACTGGCACTTTCAAATAACAAAGAACTGATATTAAAGAAGAAAGTATATGGAAGGATCACAATTGCGATCGCAAAATGAGACGGGTACAATGACACAAAATGGAAAACTTTACATCATCGGAATAGGGCCTGGATCGGTCGAACACATGACTATCCGCGCGCGTGATGTCCTTGCTGCATCGGATCACGTGATCGGCAATGGGACATATCTTGATCAGATCGAGAGCCTGATCGATGGACAAAATATCATCCGCAGTTCAATGGGAAAAGAAGTTGACCGCGCACAAAAGGCTGTCGAACTTGCAAAAACCTTCGTCGTATCTATTATCAGCGGCGGGGATGCAAACATCTATGGCATGGCAGGACTGGTTTTAGAGGTCGCGGAGAATTCCGGGTCTGACATTGACATAGAGGTATTGCCGGGTGTGACAGCCATAACAGCATCAGCAAGCGTTCTGGGCGCTCCGATCGTTAATGATTTCGCGGTCATCAGCCTGAGTGACCTGCTGACTCCATGGGACGTTATCGAAAAACGTCTTGATGCGGCATCAAATGCCGATTTTATCATCTCACTTTATAACCCTAAAAGCCGCCAGCGCAATTCCAACTTCGCATGCGCCATCGAGATAATCAAACGGCATAAAGCGGATTCCGTTACTGTCGGACTTGTCAAGAATGCACTTCGGGAAAGCGACGAAGAAGCGATTGTCACAACCCTTGGTGAAGTTCTTGATCATGAAGACTGGGTGGATATGAGAACGACGATCCTTATCGGAAACAGCGAATCCCGTATATGGGAAAACAATGGTAAAAAACTGATAATCACTCCAAGGGGGTATCATCGTAAATATGACTATTGAAAACTCTGCAAACTCTGCAAACTCAGCAAACTCAGCAAACTCTGCAAACTCAGCAAACTCTGCAAACTCAGCAAACTCTGCAAACTCTGCAAACTCAGCAAACTCTGCAAAAGCCGAAAAAAGATCACTTGAAGAACTCGGTAACCTTGTACAATTCACAACAGAGATTGAACCTGGACTTGTAAATGCCTGCAGGGATCTTGGTGCTCATACACAGGAAGCAAAAGCGATATCCATGACAAGCCGAAATATCGCACGCGAGATCGTTGGTGATAATACGCCTGAGGACCGTGTACGCCAACGTTGTATGATAGCAACAGGTGATCCTTCTGTGGCTGATCTAATGACTTTTAATAACAATGCTATTGCTGCTGGAGTAGAAGCGATCAAGAACGGTACGCCTATATTTGTTGATATTAACATGGTCAAAGTCGGCATAACCAAAAAGATGCACAATTGCGATGTTATTTGTGTGCTCGATGAAGACGTAGGTGCTAAGATCGCGCACGAGTATGGAATTACCCGTACCTCTGCAGGTTTCCTTGCATGCAGGGACAAACTCGATGGTGCGATAATCGCTATCGGAAATGCGCCATCGGCTTTACTTACGTTGTGCAGACTTATCGAACACGGGGTTCGCCCTGCGCTCGTCGTTGGAACACCTGTCGGGTTTGTGAATGCAGCCGAGTCAAAAGAAGTGCTAATGAAGATGGATGTGCCATCAATCACCTGCATTGGTACGCGAGGTGGCTCACCGATTGCGATTGCTTGTGTGAATGAACTTGTTGCGATTACAGGTGAAGGGGATTGAAAGGAGTAATTGAATGTCAGAGCAGGACACCACATTACCATTAAAAAGAGAGATCCAAAACATCATATCGTGCACACATGGCGGGCTGGTCAAAAAGACTGCACAAAAGCATGGTATTTTGGAACAGGATATGCTTGATCTTAGCGCGAGCCTCAATCCAATTGGAAGTCCTTTTGAATATCCCGCAGGCAACCCTTATTTAGATCTACATGAAATTCTGCAAAAAGCGATTGCTCAGATCGATCAGTATCCTGACAACCGTTACATCGATTTTAGAAATTCTGCAGCAGGTTTTGTGGGAATGGGTGTTCAGCCGGATAACATTATTCCAGGCAATGGTTCATCTGAAGTTATCCGCCTTGTTGCTGAATGTGTCATTGAAAAAGATGACATTGTGTTGATCCCACAGCCAACGTTTTCGGAATATGAACAACAATGCAGGATATTCGGGGCAAATGTCATATATGTCAAACAGGATGAAATAACCAATATCACAGATGACCTGCTTGAAAAAGCCAGAATTCTTTTTGTATGCAATCCAAACAATCCCACAGGGATATTGATGTCACGCAAGGAAATGCTGGATATTGTACAACGATGTGAAAAGAACAAGACTCTGCTATTTGTTGATGAAGCGTTCATCGAACTGTCTGACCCTATGCAGAGTGTTGCAGACATTGCGGCAGAGAATGATTATGTGTTCGTGCTTCGCTCGCTCACCAAATCTTTCGCAATACCTGGTATCAGAATCGGATTTGGGATCGCATCCTTCAAGATGGCACAAATGCTTGATGCTGCAAGACTTCCATGGAACCTTGGTTCCATACCGGATATGGTTGGCACAAAACTTCTGGGTATAAATGGTGGATGCAACAGCCTATATTTAACTGAATCAAGGGAATTGATCAAACAAGAAAGCGAATATCTCACAGAGCGACTTTCAAACATACGTGGTTTTTCACCATTGCCAAGCGGTGTAAACTATATTTTGGTAGATGTGAGTGATTTCTTGATGGATTCGGTCGAACTCACACATCGTTTAGCATCTCATGGCATACTTATCAGGGATTGTAGTTCATTTTATTCACTTGACAATAACTATGTCAGGATTGCTGTGCGGTCGCGGGAAGAAAATGATCGATTAATGAAAATGATCGGTGAAGTACTCAACGAATGGGGGAAGCAGCATGCAGAAGAGGAACTCAAAAACACCCTGGAAGCCGTTGCCAAAGGTATGCATTCCGGCAGGGATACATGCGAATATTATCCATGTCACTTTAAAGATCAGGACTGTACTTTTTGTTTCTGCCCGTTCTATGCATGTGAGGATGGACGCACAGGCGGTAAGTGGATAGAACGCTCAAGTGGCGGAAAGGTATGGAGTTGTGTAGATTGCCACATAATGCATAATTCCGAGGTCTCACAACGGGTACTGGATGTCCTGATGAACAAAGGGACTACTGAAGACAACTTAAAAACAGCGTGGGAATCTATGGTGGAGCCGCTTTTATGATAATTACTCCCATGCCTGATGCCGTTGATATGGTATCCATACTTTTACTTGCAGCCGTATTTGATATTATTATTGGTGAGCCTCCCTCAGCACTCCATCCGGTCGTCTGGATCGGGAAAGTGATCGGCATGCTTAAAAAAGCCGCGCCGACCGGCCATAGGAAAGCATACGGTATATTCCTTGCAACAGCAACTATTGTTTTTGCATCCGCGATTGGATATCTGGTTTTAGTTATTTCAATGCACCCGGCAATACCGCAAACTCTTGGATATCTTATCGCAGCTTATTTCCTTAAATCAACATTTGCGATCCGAAGCCTGATCGCACCTGCGCAGGACATACATGATGATATTGTTAATAACAAACTGGAAAGTGCCCGGGCAAAACTTCCGATATACGTGAGCAGGGATCCTTCAAAACTAAGCACTGAAAATATGTCCTCCGCGGTTATTGAATCCATGGCAGAGAACTTTGTTGATGGAATTTTAAGTCCGATATTCTACTATGTTTTGCTAGGCCCCTTAGGACTTGTGGGTGCATATGCATATAAGGCTGTTAATACACTTGATTCAATGGTCGGGTACAAGGACGACACCCACATTGAATTGGGATATTTCTCCGCAAAATTAGATGATGTCTTAAACTGGGTACCTGCACGCATATCAGTCTTATTCATTGCAACAGCGGCATTGTTCGCAGGCATATCTGCGGATGGGGGCAGGATGAGAGTTTTTGTCAATTCCATCAAAAGTGCAAAATTGGAAGGACAAAATACACCATCGCCAAATTCCGGTTATCCCATGGCAGCGGCATCGGGTGCGCTTGGGATCCGGCTTGAAAAACCTAATACTTATGTGCTTGGTGATGATTTAAAACAACCAAAACCTAAGGACATAAAGCGAGCATCACAATTGATCGCAACTGCGGCAGTTTTATCAATTGCCGTATTTAGTATTATTATTCATATATTTACAAACATATTGAATTCACATATTTAATTATGACTAAACCAGGAGTGATTGATATGAAATTATCAGATATAGAATCCAAAGACCACAAAGAAGATCAACCCTCTGAACTGGAAGGGGAGATCACGCACGATATACTCGATATATTAGAGGATGATGGCATAACTGCTGAGATGCTTTTAGACACGGCAATGGAGTTATATTTCCCACATCCCGGTGTTGAGACACGGGAATTGGCTGAAGAACGGTTCAAGAAAGAGTTGAAGATCGCATTGTCCGATCCAAATCTCTGTATTCTTATTTATTCAGGCGTACTTCTTGAACGCGAAGGTGTTGCAGGAACACTACCAAATATCAGCGTAAATTCATACGAAAAAGACCTGACATTCATCATTGCGGATGAGGTTATAGGCATGAGCATTGCAAAATATATCAGTGGTGACAAGGGTATGTTCGAGTATGTGAGGTTCGACAAGGAAAAGCCAGGGATACTCTCAAAGATGGGACCATTCATGGATGATGTAATTGCAGGTTTGATCGGCGGTGTATCTGCGAACATGTACACAAGAGGTATGGCAGAAGCAGACACTGATGATGTCGAGTCAAAAGATGAACCTGAAAAAAAGAAGAAAACCAGCAGTAGTGCTAGTGTCGGCGGTGTGATTGCAGGATGAGTGCATTCTTACTTGCAGTACGGTCCGGTTTTGGTTTCCTTTCAACGATTCCGGTAGGGATTACTATGGAAGGGCTCGATGAACTGATGAAAAGGAGTTATCTTTTCACGTTCGTAGGTGCCGTACTTGGCCTCATCATTGGCGGATTTGCCTTTATATTTGAGACCATTTTCCCACCGCAGATCAGTGCTGTTTTTATCATTGTATCGATCTATTATCTTACAGGCCTGAATCATCTGGATGGTCTGTCTGATTTTGGTGATGGTGCAACAGCACACGGTTCACTGGAAAAGAAGATCGGCGCTTTAAAGGACATGTCACTTGGTATTGGTGGTGTGGCTTATGCTGCGATCGCACTTGTTGCACTATATGCATCCATTACGGCACTGCAAAACGAGGCAACATTGTTTGGCGTAGGAATGGGTGCCCCAGCAGTTGTTATTGCATCCATGCTCATCGCAGAGGTTAGTGCAAAACAGGCAATGCTTACAATAGCAGCGTTTGGAAAACCGATCCATGAAGGATTGGGTTCTATGGCTATTAATAATACAAACATCACAAAATTTGCCACAGGGTTGTTACTTGGTGCTGTAGTATGTGTGTTTGCATTTGGCATTATTGGGATCGTTGCACTTTTTACATCGATCATTTCTGCCCTTGTTGTACTGAATATCTCCAACCGCCATTTTGGTGGTGTCAATGGGGATTGCATTGGTGCGGCAAATGAGGTGGGGCGCATAGTTGCATTGATGACGATCGTAGTCATACTGCGAAGTGGTATGGGGGGGCTTACATGGACGCTATTGTAATGGCCGGGGGCCTAGGCAAAAGACTTGGTATGGGTGAGAAGCCCTGTATTGAGATATTGGGTAGACCCCTTATCAGCTACGTGGTGGATGCGCTTGAAGGATCTGAAAAGATAGATCGTATTTTTGTGGCAGTATCACCTGCAACGCCAAATACCAAGATTGTTGTCACAAACTACTATAATGGGCGTATAAAAGTTATTCAGACATCTGGCGGAAATTATGTCGGGGACATGGTCCATGCTGTTGAGAGTGCCGGTATTGTTGATCCTGTTCTTATCATAATGTCTGACCTGCCGCTTATCACACCTGATCTTATTGATTCGATAATATGTGAGTATGAAAAATGCGGCAGGCCTGCGATGTCAGTGCATGTTCCGATCGCTGTCTGCAAAGGTCTTGGAGTCAGGCCGGATACCGTGTTCAACAGGAATGGAAATCTGATCGTGCCAACTGGCGTAAATATACTGGATGGAAAGGATATACGTCACGAGCAGGAAGATTTCAACTTAGTTTTGGAAATTCCGGAATTGGCATTGAATATAAATACAGTTGAAGATCTAAAAAGATGTAAGGATATGTTGAAGTGATGTGCTGTGGGGATGTTGGGTTTAGTGTCGAGTCAACCCTACAATGTAGCTGTATTGGGCGGGTCAAGATAAATTCTAAAAACGTTGCAACTATACGCGCGTTAGCGCGGCACGTTCCTATACCATGAAATACAAAACGGTTTTCGAGTAATGTCGTTTTTGCAGATATTAGAATTGCATATTTGGATCATGGAGTTGGTAATGGCGGGGGTATGCCGCCTACGGCGAAAATGTTTGCTCTATTTTCTTTCGTTTGTTTAGAAATCAATTGGTTATTTTGTAGTTTAGAAAATTATTATCTATGCCCTTCATAACCTGACAATTAAAAGTTGACGTGAAACTAAGTTGTCTCCCTGCCAATAACACTAACATTCAGATCTATCCCACTCTTCTCAACATAATCCACTATCCTCACCATCGAATGTTCTATCATGCCTCCATTGGTCATCACAAGACATCGCTTTCCGCACAGTGCCATCAAGATCGATTTATCGATTACGCCGGATGTGATCTCAAGAAACACTCCATCCTTTTCTGCAATGTTCTTGCTCATCGTACCCATGGCACCAACTACATCTATCTCATTCTTGTCCATAATATCTATAAGTTTTTGGTGATCATAAGAATCCATGTCGTATATCATAATACATCCGGCACGTATGCCTTTGCGCATCATCTCAACCACTGCGCGTCCATCGTCATGTATGTGTAAAACCTTTGCATTTACAGCTTCATACGGGCAATGCTGGGCATAATCGCCATACATAACTCCTAGGTTCAATGAATCTCCTTCTTTAGTTCCCGGGGGAACGTTCGCCCACATCAACTCAGGAGGTTTCAAAGTATCCACGAGTTCAGGCACCGTCTTTGGAACCTGATTTGTGTTAGCAAGCCCCCTTTTCTCTATCTCATGGTATATCTCAAGAGTTGTCGGTTGTCTCAATCCTGCCGTCTTTAACAATTCGGGATCCTTGAAAACCTCATCCGGTGTGCCCTCTCCTACAACTTTGCCGCCTGCCATCAGATATACGTAGTCAGACCACTGGTAAGCAAGGTCTACATCATGCGTGGAGATAATGATCGTCTTGCCAAAATGATTGAACTCATTTAGCAGGTCAATTATCTCATCTGCACCGACAGGATCCAGATTTGACAATGGCTCATCAAGTATGATTACCTCAGGCTCCATAGCCACCACGCCTGCAATAGCAACTCTCTTTTTCTGTCCACCGCTCAAATGATGCGGTGGCTTATCTTTAAGATGTGACAATCCGACATACTCAAGATTATTGTTCACGCAACTTTCAATCTTTTCCTTTGTAAAATCAAGATTCACCGGACCAAAAGCCACATCCTGATACACTGTAGGGGCAAATATCTGGTCATCTGAATTCTGGAAAACAATTCCCACGTTCTTCCTTATATCCCGCAGTGATCTTGAATCGTATTTGAATCTCTTTCCATGTGATTGGACTTCTCCTTTTTTTGGTTTGAGGGTTCCGTTCAACAACAGGAAAAGAGTTGATTTCCCCGAACCGTTCGGACCTACAAAAGTGATCCTTTTCCCTTTTTTAATCTCAATATCGACTCCGTCAACTGCAATTGTTCCGTCTGGATATGAGTATTTAAGGTCTTTCGTTTGTAGGATCGTCATAACTTTTACCTCTGGTAATGGTACGTTTTTTTAAATGATCACTATATATGAAACTGCAATAGTGGAAATAATATACACACCTGAAAGGATTGCTTCCGATATGCCAATTGGTCGTCTGGCATCGAACATGGATAATTTTCCATCATAACATCTTGAACTCATTGAAAGGTACAGTTTCTCGCCTTGTTCCCACGATCTTATGAACAATGTGCTTGCAAGCATTGCCATAGAACTGAACGATCTTTTAAAATCCTTGTACCCAAGCCTCACTGTCTGGGCATATTTTATTGACATTGCAACTTCCAAAAAGACAAAGATGTAGCGGTACATCAACATGGACAATTCGATCACACTGTCTGGAATTTTTAAAGACCTAAGAACCGAAAAAAGCTCGACAACAGGAGTTGAAAGTGCTATAAAGAACATGCAACTCATTCCCCCTGCAGTTCTCGATATTACTTGCAGTGCTTTATCGATTCCCTGTGCATTTGCAACAAGGCGGTAACTAAATATCTCAAATGAGAAAACCTCATTTCCGAATCCAAAGAAAAACAGGATCACAACAGCTCCCACAATAGCAAAACTCATCGGTGCAAGCATGAGTTGAATATAGAATTTCAATGGGACCTTTCCAAAAAAGACTGTTGCAATTCCCATGCAAAATACAACAAAAATAGGTGTGGCAAGTGATGCGGATGAGATCCCTGCGAGTATCCCAAATATCGCAACACCAAGTTTGAGTTTGTTATTATGATACCGCAAAGGGCTCATCAGTGCATAATCGTCAAGTAGATTGTTCATAAGAATATTTCACAATTGTTTTTATGTTTTAATAGTTGACACCAAGAAAATGCTCACTTCGTTCGCATTAACTTGGACTAATAATCTTATAGATTATAGAGGCTGTCTAACAATTACTATGGACGATAAAATCAAACCTTATTTATTGATTTAAAGCCATATTTGTCCTTCTTTTATCTGTGATTTTGGATTGTTGGACAGCCTCTATATACAACAAGAAAATCTTCGTTGACGCTCAGATTACCTACTATATAATTTCATAAATTATATACAAGAACAAAGCAAGCATTAACTCGTATTCCTGCCTCTGTGATAACCAAAGAAATAACCTATGACCAATGCTCCAAATGCTGCTTGTAGTCCAAACAAAAGACTTTCGATCTCTCCGCTTGGTGGTTCCCAGAACGGTTCTGCGATGGGCTCATAGGTGCTGTCTGTGAGTTGTGCAATAACATCTTCTGCCTGCCCATCAGCACCACCATATTCTGCATCGGTTGTTGAAGACATATGGAGGAACTGGGCTGTAAATATGAGTATTATGCCTGCCACAATAAGTTCCAGTTTTATGCTGCCATCTCCTTAATCTTACGAATTCCCATTTCGCTTATTACATTCAGTTTTACGAGCACATCACTTTTGACCTGTATCACATACTTGAATATGAGTGCTGTGACAGCTCCTTCCATTATCGCAAGGGGGACCTGGGTCAATGCAAACACCGCAGCGAAAGCCTTGAATGATGAAAATACACTCTCTCCCGGAAATGCCAGCGCTAATTCTGCAGAGGTGACTAAATATGTTGTCCAGTCACCCATGGTGGCTGCAAGGAACACGGTAATATAGAAATTGAGATTAAATTTCATCCCCATCTTGTAAACGGCATATGCGACAACAGGACCTGCTATTCCCATGGAGAAGACATTGGCACCAAGTGTTGTAAGACCGCCATGTGCAAGGAATAGTGCCTGATATGCCAATACGATCAAACTTAGAATTGCGGTTATTGCAGGACCAAATAAAATTGCTGCCATTCCAGTACCTGTGGGATGGGAGCAACTTCCTGTTATGGATGGCAGTTTAAGTGATGACAGTACAAATATGAATGCACCGGCTACTGCAAGCAAAGGTAGCACTTCTCTTTTTTCAGTTGTGAGTTTGTTCAATCTGTACATGCCGTACATTATTACAGGGATCGCTATGGCGAACCAGATCTGCCACCAGGGGCCTGGCAAAAAGCCTTCCATTATATGCATAACATTTTCTCCTTATTAGTTCATGAAATGTTGCTAACTAAAGTAAACTTGATTTCGCATCAAGTTTAATGAATGTCTAATCATATATAAGAATGGCGAATCACAGCGTTTAGATTATTTTAGTAAAGTTAAATTGTTTAAAAAAAGTGTTTTTTTGTGGAGGTGGAATATGTTTTATTAAGATATGTTCATCGCACAACCATGATACAATACATGCCTGATCCAACCACCGGCGGTGTTTTCACATCCCCGGCACTGATGCGCTCATCAGGATAACCGAGATTTTCACATGTATATATCTGCGCATTTATTTTAAGTTCCCTTAAAACAGCAGCCACTTCTCCAGTTCCAAAAGATGCATCAGGAAGCATGAATATGTTCTTGCCCAATTTGAGTTCCTGGACCAGTGCCTTCTTTGCAGGTTCAGGGTCCCGGCCGTGTGCAGTAATAATCGCAAGGTCTGAAAGGTTCACCCCAAGGCGAACGCATGCGACCTGAAGGGAGGATATGCCGGGAATTATCCTGTCATCCTTGCCTGCGAATTTGCCAAGTCCCGAGAACATGGGGTCGCCTGTGGAAAGCACGACCGCATCGTCCGGTAAAAGATGAAGGGTCTTGTAATTATCGATCTTGCGTGCTTCGCATCTGATGTATTTGGATGCAAGTTCAATGGCACGACTGGAGCCGTAAACAATAGATGCTTGCTGGATCGCTTCGATAGCTTCTTGTGTGAGCATGTTTGGTCCAACGCCAACTCCAACGATTATCATGATCTTCTCCCGCTATCCATCAGTATCGTGCCGCTTCTGTCAATGACCACTATCCTAGCACCATTTGATTTTTCAATGGTTTTTTCAAAAGCGATTGAAAGGCGTTCATTTTCAGGATCATTTATCATCATGTCAGAAACAGTTGCAAAGCCACTGTCTGTCAGGATGTCAGGGTCGCCCCATTTGAGAACAAGGCCGGGCAGGCCACAGATAACAACTTCTTCAACATTACCTGCTGCAGCCCCAAGCCCTTCTGATATTCGGCTGCCGAACATGACAATTGTATGATCAGGGAAAAGCATCGTAGAATAGCGCATGCCCAGGCGACCGGTTGTGATCACAACTTTTGTTGCTTCTTTTGCCAGGACTTCTTTTGTTTCACCAAGATGGTCATTCCATGGCTCAACAAAACCTGTTGTACCAAGTATTGAAATGCCCCCTTCCACACCGATACGTGAATTAAGTGTTTCCTTTCCAATTTCTACGCCTCTGGGTACAGACACTGTAACTTCAATACCTTTGCAATCTTCAAACCTAATCTCTTCAATGGCTTCCATTACAGCATCATGTATCTGTTGCAGTGGTGCGGGATTGATGGCCGGACCTCCTTTTTTGATCTCGAATCCATTGCGTACAACCGTTCCGATACCTTCTCCGGCAATTATCTTTATTCGTTCTGTGGGCTGGGTTGTTTTTTCTGTGCTCTCTATTAAACGTGCACATGCCTTGAATTCAAGACCGCGCGTGATGTCGGATTCATGGTCACTATGTGGCTTGATCGCAATTGCACACCCATCTTGTATTTTGATATCCAAACATGCACGAAGCCCGACAGGTGTTGGAACACATACACGTTCTACATTTTGTTTGAGCGATAGAACTGATGCTTTAGCGGCAGCGGCGAGGGTTGTGCCGGTTGTATAACCACGTTTTAGGGTTGAGCCGTTACTTAATACTACCAGCAGTCCTTTGGAAACCTGTTCCTCAAGTTCATTAAGTGGGATTTGTGCAAGTGCTATCCATTCTTTTGGAATCTCGAAATTATCTACTGGATCGATCATTGTTGTGGTTAATGTTAATGTTAATGTTAATGTTAATGTTAATGTTAATGTTAATGTGTTTTATTTTATTTTATTTTTTATTTTATTTTATTTTATTTTGGTATTTATTTAACAATTTTTGATGCCGACTCAATCCGCCGAAGGCGGCGAATCCCATCATCATCGAGATGACACCTATTTTGTTCACGTTAAACCGCGCACTATATGTTTATAAAATATATCTCGGGACAAAGTGAATCATTCTATGATATTGGGCATTACTTTTGTGGAACATTTAACTTTCAAATAATACATTACGATCAACCCAACTGATATGAATAATTTTTGGGGATCAGTAGTGTGGGAATGCGCCGCCTACGGCGGTTGTATTGGTTCTGTTTTTCAGATCCGCAATCTCATTTAAGCAGTAATTCTGCCTAAACAGTGTTTTTGGTTAAACAGCAATCTTACCACAGCC
>JAMJFS010000003.1:0-30449 GCA_023544565.1 Methanosarcinaceae archaeon | reverse complement strand
ATTTTAGACGGTTGTCACACTTCATTGAAGGAGGGGGTTTGATTATTGAAGTGCCAATGAAAGTACGTAAGTTGGATGAAAAACTTGGACTTGATGTATTCCCTGAAAAGCAGAGTTAAGGATAATAATTAAAAGTCAGGATTGTGTCAATTGAGATGATAAGGTTTAACTACAAAAAGCGCTCTATGTGGACGCGTCGTACTGCGGGAGTTGCCCAGCCAGGTCAAAGGCGCCAGGTTCAGAGCCTGGTCTCGTAGGAGTTCGTGCGTCCGAATCGCACCTCCCGCACCAAATACTTTTTTATTATTGCCATACCATCGACAACAGAAACGAGAACAAGAACATCGAACGCTTTGTTCAAACTAAGGCTGTTAAAATCAGCTTTGACGGTTCATGCATGTGTGCGATTGAAATGGTTAGTTACATATTCATTGATGAAAGTGAAGACATTGGTTCACAATCCAAATATCTAATTCTATCTGCGCTTGTAGTTAAATCACCCGCTAAATTGGATCGAATCATCAAGAATATGAGAAGATACAAATTTAAAAAACATCTTAGAAGCGCTACTGAAATAAAAGCAAATAATTCCAGTCCAGAACTTGTTAAATATGCATTAAAAAAACTCAATAACCTGGATGATGCAAAAGTATTTTTCATCATTCTTGAAAAAGAAAAATGTTATAGCAATTTTCTTTCTAATAAACATAAACTATACAATTTTGTTGCAGGTAAATTGGCAAGCAACATAAACTTAGATGATGGTGATGTTATTGTCAGGATTGATAAATCAAAAGGGAAGCAAGTATTAAGAAATGATTTCAATCGTTATTTTGAGCAACGTTTGAAAGAGAACACGCCTGTTGAAAAAGTGGAAATTCATCGCAGTGATTCTAATGCGTGGACAGAGTCACAGTTTGCTGATGTGTTGTCGTGGCCAGCATTTTAAAAAATGGAATATTCTAACAGCGAATATAACGATGTGTTAAAAATAAGGATTAAAGTCTATGAAATGTGGTGATGAAAATAAAAGCCAGTACCAGCAAGGACTCCTGAACGTGCACCTCAAGGTATACTGGCTTACTGGTTTTACCCGTATTGATTCTGTTATGTATCTTTAGCAAATAAATAATGCGGTAAGATCATTGCAAACCTATCAAGTTGTCGTTTCGCCCCAACCCATGCACTCAGAATCATGTAACAACTGATTCGAATATCATTCTTCCAACAGATCAATACGTGTTATGCCTGCCACATTTTCAAAATGCCTGTCATCCGTTACGATCTCAATTATTTTATTTTTCTTCATTGTATTGAGATGTATGGCATCACCAATCTTCCAGCCATTTTCGACCATGGGTAGAGCATCAACTAAAAAGTCAGGTTCAAAAGGCAAAAGTATGACACCATGCTGCTCAACCTCACTCAGGATATCTGCAATTTTCTGTTCAGACAAACGTTTGCTTTTAAGAAAAGCGTATATCTCTACCATAGTATGAACGGATGTGGAAGCGATCTCTCTCCCATTGGCAACGCTTTCAAGATATTTTTCGGCAGCATCACCAAGTCGGGCATCTCCTATGAGATTATTTATAAAGATGTTTGTGTCGATGTATTTCATACTATTCCACACCCATCAGGGCATAACCTTCATCGATTCCCTCATCTATCGTGCCTTCGTGTTCAATAATACCATGAAGTTTCCGGACAGATGCGACATTTCCTCTTTTAGGGTACAACACTGCCTTTCCTTTTTCCACCACAATATCAATGGTTTCCCCTATCTGCAACCCCAGTGTATCACGAACGTCCTTTGGGATCACTACCAGATATTTATTGTGTATCTTTACTTCTGACATAGTGTATAACGTATAACGTTATACGATATTAGTTTAACGATTGTCACATGTTATACTTATTCGGGTTTAGATGTGGTTTAGTATAACCGCAAAAGATTGTATTGCGGTTGAAGGATTCTTACTGTATGGTAACTTACTGGCGAGTAAGCATATGATGTTTATAAGGAATGCTGTGAAAGACTTCAACAACGATTTAACGAAGGCAGCCTAAAAAACAATAGTTTCGAAAATCATATTTGCAATGATAACATAACAACAACCATGGGTGCGTATAGTATCGATGCATTGGGAAGTGCATTTGAAAAAACCAAAAAGGCTTTGATACAGCCTTTCGATTTCTGGAAATGGATAAAACTGGGAATAATTATCATTCTACTTGGTGGCTCTGGTGGGGGAGGGGATAACAGCGGTGGAAGCAGTCAGCAGTTTGACGGAAAGGATTTCAACGAAGAATCGATAGAGGCACAGATCGAAGAAATGTTCGATTAGGTCGGCCAGTTCATCCAGCAGTATAAGACATATATCCTGATCGGAGTAGTTGCCTTTTTAGGATTTATCCTTATATTGTCCTATATTTCCAATATCATGGAATTTGTTTTTGTTGAATCACTTGTATCGAATCAGGTGAAATTCTGGGCATATTCAGGAAAATACATTGGGTTGGGATTTAACTTTTTTATAATCCGTTTTATACTGGGACTGGCATCCCCATTGTTGTTTATTGTCGCCATGCTGCCAATCATTCTACCTGTGTTGCAATTACCAGAAACCTTCAATGTAGGAATGTTAATTGGAGGAATGCTATGGTTCATCGCAGTCATCCTGGTGCTTGCCGTGATCTTCGGAATAATAGGCTCATTCATCAACCTCTCCATACCATTGGCCATGTATCACAATACCGGCATTATCGCTGCTATAAATAAGGTTTATAATAAACTGTAAAGCAAACTGGGAGCAGATAATAGTCTACTGGGTGATCAGGGCCATACTACGTGTTGTAGTAGTCATTGTCGTGGGCATTCCTTTATTGATACTATTCATGATAATATTTGGAATTCTGGCAGGGATCGGTGCGTTAATGTATTTGATACTGTCAGGCATTGGTACAGGATCATTCGTATGGCTGGTGCTGGTACCATACACGCTTATTGTTTTTGTGATATTCATCACGTTCATTCTGTTGGCACCAGTACCTGGCCCCGTATTTATCAAATACCATATGCTGTCATTCCTACAGGCATGGTATCCTGATGCCAGATTGCCGTTCTTTGATGCCGAGGAAAATATATCGGTGTAAGTCTGTCAAGGAAAGTCTAAGCCTAAGTTTAAATGTAGCACTGTAAAAGAGGTACATAAGAGGGAGGGCTCTGGTGCAGACTTTTTACGTTGAGAGTGTAATTTTTTCTATGCATTCTCAACATACACGGTCTGTGATGGGAAGGCTATTTCCACACCAAGTTCTTCCAAAAGATGCATGATGCCAAGATTGAATTCTTCCCTGACCGCGAGGAACTCATCCCACACCGTTGTTTTGGTGAAACAGTAAATGAAGATGTTCAGGGAATAGTCGCCAAAATCAGTGAAATGTACCATATAGAAATTATGGTCAAACCGCTGGTCTTCCTTTATGATCTGTTTTATGCCATCCACTACTTGGCTTATCTGAGCGGAGGTGGTGGCATACGTTACTCCCAGATTGAATTTGATCCTTCGCTTTTTCATGGCAGAATAATTTACCACGCCATTCTTGATGAACTGGCTGTTGGGCAACGTAACTTGTGCCTGATCGAATCTGCGGATGCGGGTAGACCTGAAGCCAACATTCTCAACAGTGCCCTCAAAGTCACCGATACTTATCCAGTCCCCCATCTGGAAAGGCTTGTCAGAGAATATGGTGAATGAGCCAAAAAGGTTGCTCACTGTATCCTGTGCTGCAAGGGCAAAAGCCAGCCCTCCTATACCCAGTCCTGCCAACAGGGATGCGATGTTATAGCCGAAGTTGTTCAGTATGAATAGTACACCCAGTGTGATGATAAATATGCGCAAGCTTTTCACGATAAGAGGGGCAAGCTGGTCGTCCAGTTTACTGTCGGTCTTTTTTGTGACTCCATAAATGAAATAACCCAGCACATCAATTAGCTTGAATATAAAATATAGTAAAATAAATGAAAGGATCAATACATACGCATTATGAATAATATCTGCGATATTTAAAATCCCTATCTCCTGAGGAAGTTGCAATGAGATTATGGCTAAGTACAATCCATGTAGTAATATCAGGTAACTGAGGGGCGCTTTTGAAGATTTTAACACCAGATCGTCAAATTGCGTTTTGGACTTTTGTGCAAGTGCAATTAATTTTTTATTAATAATATATACGAAAATCGATCTGACAACGTATGTAAAGAAAATTATGATTAAGAAAAGTACCAGTTTTTCCACTGATATGTTTGGCATTGTTAAATTGAAGATATCCAGTATAGCAGCCATGGGTCTTTGAGTTCAACGTGTTATCGATATTTAAAAGTTGCTGAATCCAATCTTACTTAATTTATTGAATAAAGAAGTTAAAAAATAATATTAAATTGGAATCTTCGTTTAATTGCTGGACCAATTGGGTTTTAGAATAATTTAAGTAGTATAGGCATGAAGTATTGTTCCTATGGCAATGTCTAAGAAGGATATAGAAAGAAAGCGTGGTAAGAAACAAGAGAAATTTGAAGCGCTTGAAAAGATGGCTTCATCCGGAAGCAAGGATGCAAAGAAAAAACTTGCAAAAGCCATCAAAAAGAAGAAATAATTCATTTTTTTCCTACTTTTTTGATAATTATATTTTTAAGTTCTCTTAGCTTTGCTTCAAGCCCAATAATTCATCCCCTGCAACCTCAATATTTTCCAACCCGCGTTCCCCCAATTTTTTTACTTCCCAGGTCATTCTAAAACCTTCCAATGACCACCTTTATCAGGACCTATTCTTTTAAGTAAACCAAGATCGCACTTTCCGCAGGTATATGAAAATTTTAAACATTTTTTCTGATATCGGTTTTGATTATCTATAATATATTATATTTATATTGTATATACATATATGCATAGTGAGATGACAATATTCGCCCACTCAATGTTGGAGAGATCCTGTTTTAGTATACAATTTGCAGACTTCGGTAGAAAATTTACATGCATCATTCTAAACCATTTGTGAGCATATTTTGAAAACCGTACTCATGCGGCATCATTTGTTATTTAAGAAAAAGATTTACTTTTGGGATTTACCTGCGGAAAGTGCGCAAGATCTTTTAATTTGGAAATATTCTTTTTCGTATTCCTATCGTTTATTTTTATTATTATAGAAATTTCCTCGGTTGTGATGTGCTTGTTTTCTTTTATCAGCCAAATTATTTCATTCATATTTTCATTAAGCTTTACAGTGTCTTTTACAGTGTCTTTTACAGTGTCTTCTCCCCCATATTCAGGTAGATTCGCCCTGAAAATTATTACCCTGAACCAATCAGAAGACATCTCAAAAACAACATTATTTTTCAGTGCCTCCTTTACCCGTGTGATTCCGGAACCAATTTTCTCTACAATCCCCAGCCTTAAAACCAGATCTACCAAAATAGGATTTCTTGAAAAACTGATTTTACCAAAATCCTTTTTATCAAATAACAATCCACCGGGATTTGAAATTTCAACCCTGTCCGAAAATATCTCAACTATAACTCTTCCATTTGAAAAGTAATCCCTGTGAATCATTGCATTGATGATTAATTCCCTCAAAACACTTTCAGAAATTTCAGGTCTTTCTTCCCTAATCACTTTCTCAATAATGTACTCAGTTCTTAAATTTCTCAAGGAAAACTTCACTGCATCATTGAAATTCGAAAAAAAGTCACCACCCAACTCCTGTTTATCTAAAATTTTAGATTTTGTTTTTCCCGCATATAAAACACAGGCAACAACTGAATTTAAATAATATTTAGATACATCATTAGAAAAAAATAAAACCCCACTATTGTTTATCTTATCTTCAGTAAATAACCCTAAATTTCTTAATATAAGTTCCCTTGATAGTGAACTGCTAATTCCTAAATTTTTCACAAATAAATTAAATGCATTTTCATTAAAATCAGTAAAATCAAAATTCAGATTTGACTTTCTATCAAACTCAATTAAATTCTCTTTCTGGAAAAAGTTTCTAATTTCATCTCTTTTTAATTGACATGAATTTGCCCCATACCGTAAATAAGAATGTCCATTTACAAAATAAGTTTTCTCTTTACCTTCAGGAACATAAATAACAGCTATATTATCAACAGAATTTACATTTACATGAAATGAAGGATCCATATTTCTTGCAATATCCTGAATTCGAGATTTAATTTCATTTGTTAAATTAAAACCGATTATTCCCCCTGAATCTTTAATACCAAGTATTATTTATCCCCCAGAGGCATTTGCAAAAGCACATATTTCTTTACTTATTGAACTACTAAAACGCTCTTTTAATTCAAGCGCATAACCTTCCCCGGTTTTAATTAAATCATAAATATTGTTCATAGTAATCGTCTTATATTTGTTAAAATCCCTTTACTTTCCTCGTCAAGCATTGCGATTTCACCCAATATCTCTTGCGGTTCCCGAAGTGGTGCTTCTTCCTTTTTGTTAGGGTTTTTCACAGACAGATCAAATGTATCTGTATTTACATCAGCAATATTTAAAGTCCATGAATTGGTATCAGATATTATTCACAAATATATTTCTTAAGACTTAAAGACACCGTTTAGGTATTTGTGTTAAAACAGTTCTCTGCATGGGATGTTGCGGAGTACTTTAGTGATATCGCGGGGGTCGGTGGTTGAATGGAGTGAGATTTTGGGCATGGGTGTGTGTTTGAGAGGATTGGTATTATTGTTTTTGGTATCAGCGCATGTTGTGGTTTATGTGATTTTCGTAAGTTTTGAATGCATCTTGCACACAGGTTATAAGTAACCCTATTTTGTTGTACGCTAACTTTTTAAAGATTATTGTGCATCGAATATAACCCAAAGGTGTAGTAAATAGGTCTTTGAATTTTATCAATTTTATCCATAAGTTTTTTATTAACAAAATGTATATGTTTATGAGCTTATGACACTAGTGTTGAGTCAACAATAAAATGTTGCTAGAGTGAATAAACGGTGCGACCACACGCGCGCAGCGCGGCACGTTCCTGCACCACGACCACTAAATACAATACGGTTTTTAAGCGTCAGCTTATTTGCTATTCTGAGAATTGTATATTTTGGCTATGGGTTTGGTAGCATTGGAATACGCCGAGCGGCGGCGAAGACTGATGTTATAGATTTTATGGAGATCCATCCGTAATTTTGGAATATAGAATATTATATCATATGATCTATACCTTTTATAACCAGACATTTAAAAGTTGACGTGACACTAAATACTTGGGCAAATATAGGAGTTTCAATTGGAACAATTTCCCTTGCATTTTTGACTTTCCTTAGTGTCAAAAATTCAAATCGACAGATGCTTTTTTTGAAAAACCAACAAAAATTAATGAAAAATCAATAAAATCTTTTTTTACAAGTTTCTGAGGTTTCATTCTTAAAAAATACAATCTCTTTCAAAATCAAAAATGTTGGAGCAGATAATGCATATGAAGTGGGAGTTGCAACTTATTTTGAGCCAGTGATTCTAACTGATTTGGCTGGTAACGATGACGACACTCTTTTTGATATGGCTAAAATTGCACTTAAATTTAAAGATGCTCATGAAATCGAAGATACAGAAAAACGTAACAGAAAGTGGATAGAGCTTTTTAATAAAGGAAAATTAAAGGAATACTATCTTCGATTATGGTTCGAAAGAATCAATAAAAAACTTATCGATTCATATACTACTGATAATAGTGAAATAAAATCAAATTACTTTGTGACTTTTGCTAATACAAAATATACAAATTTTGTAATAGCCCCTCATGAAAATGATGAATTGTTTACTTGTGAACCATCATTTAATGCAGAATATGTAGATGTTAACAAGATGGCAAAATCTGCAAATTACATCTACAAATTATCTTCCAAAGGTACTACAATTTCACGTCATTTCAACCTAGATGAACTCCTATCTATTATAAAACATAATAATATACATTTTTTCAATATTGTTTTTAAGTTGATCTATAAAAATCAGTATGAAGATGTAATTGAAAGTGTCCCCTTAGCAAATTTCGTATTTAGCATCAAGGAACATGCTACTTTGGAAGATGCTTTTGAACAAGATTTTAGTATCGGTAACATAATAGGTCACAGAGAAATTGAACAAAAACTAAAAGGTGTCTCGTATTCTCAGTATATTAATTCTAAATCAAGCCGAAATAACTATGAATAATTTTTTTCACATTATTCGCCTTAAAATTCAAACATTCCTCTTCTTCCAATCGATTCAAAGCCTATTTATTACTTACAAGAGTAATCCACACCATTCAAATAACCAAATCACCAATAATGGAGATCCAAAAATATGGCAATTCACCCAATAGAATATCGCTACGGTACAGACGAAATGAAATACGTTTGGAGCGAGGCAAACCGCCTGAACAAACTCATGGAGACCGAAGCCGCTCTTGCAATGGCAGAGGCTGACATCGGGCTTATCCCGAAAGATGCGGCTGAGAATATTGCAAAGAGCATTAGATCCGTACAACTTGAACGTGTAAAGGCGATCGAGGATGAAATTAACCATGACATGATGGCTGTCGTCATTGGAATTACCGAGCAGTGCACTGAAGAAGCAGGTAAGTGGGTGCACTTTGGTGCTACCTCGAACGATATTCTTGACACTTCAACAGGACTTCAGATCAAGGATGCCATTGAGATACTTGAAAAGAAGATGGAGACACTTCTGGCAGTGCTTGTCAAGCAGGCAAGCGATAACAAGAATCTGGTATGTGCCGGACGCACACACGGTCAGATCGGTGTCCCTACAACATACGGACTGCGGTTTGCAATCTGGGCATCCGAAGTTTCACGTCATATCGAGCGTCTCGAACAACTCAAACCCCGCGCCACTGTAGGTCAGATGACAGGTGCCGTAGGTACACAGGCTGCCTTTGGCAAGGACGGGATAGAGATCCAGAAACGTACAATGGAATATCTCAAAATTGGCTCGGTGGATGTCTCAAACCAGATCATCCAGCGTGACCGCCATGCCGAATTCGTCATGTGGATGGCAAACACCGTAACCACACTCGACAAGATCGCTGTCGAGTTCCGGTCACTCCAGAGAAGCGAAATTGCAGAAGTTGAAGAGAGTTTTGGCAAAAAACAGGTTGGCTCATCCACAATGCCACACAAACGAAACCCGATCAAGTCCGAGCAGATATGCGGACTAGCCCGCATCGTGCGTGCCATGGTCGAGCCGGAACTCCAGAACAACACACTCTGGGACGAACGTGACCTCACCAACTCGTCATGCGAGAGGATCGTATTCCCTGAAGCGTGCGTGCTCACAGACCACATCATCAAACTCGCGATAGGCGTGATCGAGAACCTGCGGTTCTATCCCGAAAACATACGCCGAAACCTTGACCTTCTACGCGGGCTCAACATGGGCGAAGCCGTAATGATGGAACTCGCAATGCGCGGCGTGGGCAGGCAGGAAGCGCATGAGATCGTGCGAAGCAGTGCAATGCTGGCACATGAGAGCGGACAGCACTTCAAGGACGTTCTGCTTGCCAACAAGGAAGTTGCGGAATACCTTAGCGAAGAAGATATTGTCAACCTTGTAGACCCTGACAAATATATTGGAACAGCAGTCGAACAGGTAGAGGTTGTTGTGGCGAAATTGCAGAAGAAATGAGAATCCTCCAACATTTAGTGGGTAAATATTAGACAGGATGAACAGGATTTACAGGATGGTACGACCCACTTTTATCCTGTCAATCCTGTTCATCCCGTCCATAAATTCAAATAATGAGATTCCTTTGTGGGATCGATCTTAGCATCCAGGCCCACAAAGGGATGTATGTTATCTTTTTGTCATCAACCATAGTTACAGAATATTTATCATCAGTGATTATGAGCCCTTCATTCAGTCCAAAGGTATCCATTGCCTCGATGAGTCCTGCTTCTTCTCGCATTCTTGTCTTTTCGTCTTCTACATCGTAGAAGACCTGTATCAATTCTGTGATCTCCAGACCCTGCTTTATCACAAAATCGACCTCATTCTTTTTGTTCCAGTAGAAGATATCCTTGCCCCTGCGCCGGAGTTCAATGAAAACAACATTTTCCATCAACCTTCCAATATCCTCGGAAAACCTGAAAGATACCGCATTTCTCATGCCGCAATCGATGAAATATACTTTCTTTGGATTTCTGATCTGCTCTTTCAATGAAAATGCAAACTTCTGTATATTGAATGACAGGTATGACTTTTCAAAATATGAAAGATAATCCTTTATCGTAACTTCACTAACACCAATGAGTTTTCCGATCTTGTTGTAATTTACTGCATTTGAGATGTTTGTCAAGAGATAATATGCAACTTCTTCCAGCTTGTTGGCATGTCTAACATCAAAACGCGGCACGATATCCCTGTATAATATGTTTTTATAGTACTCTTTAAGGATCATTTCTCGCATGCCTTCTTCGATCTGAAGTATCTCGGGGAATGTACCGTCTTTGAGAATCTGTTTGATATAGTGTCTCAAAGTATCTTTTTTGCCATAGTTTTTCTCATATATCTCATTAATATCTGATGATATGAAAACATCTTCATTGTGCAATCGCAAGAATTCTGCAAGATTGAAAGGAAACACTTCGAACTGTAGATTTCGTCCTGTCAAAAGTGTAGCCAATTCGGATGAGAGCAGAGACGCATTCGACCCTGTGACAATGAACTTTATGTCCTCTTCCATGTCATATCTGGATTTAATCCATTTTTCCCAACCCGGGATACTTTGCACTTCATCAAGGAATAAATAAGTCTTACCTTTCGGATTTTTGAGTTTCAGATAATCACTGTAAAGACCATCAAGCCCCTTTTGATCATTTCGTATACTGACATACGCAGGGTCATCAAAATTAATGTAAAGTATGTTTTCAGGTAGTTTTTTCTCCAAAAGCGTATCAATAAGTTGATACAGCAGATATGATTTGCCGGACCTTCTAACACCTGTGATGGCAAGTATATATTTAGTTTTAAGAAAAGGAATGAGCTCAGATTTTACGTCACGTTCCACTCCGATCGGAAATCGCTCCCCTCGCCAGTGACGGTTTTGCTTTATCAATATCTCTTCATAAGTCATCATCCATATTATACTATGGATAATATTTAATTTTATCCCTATTATACTATGGATAATTGGCACTTTTTCCATAGTATACTATGGATAATCGAAAATCCGCTCGCAGAGCCACGTAATCGTCATTCAAAAACCGACCCTCGGCATTGATAAAATGGGGTGTGCCGGCGCCGCGCGCGAATCATCTTGTAAACCAATAACAGAACCGCAATTGATAGGGAATAAGTTAATCCTTAATATTTTCAATAGCCCACAAATATATCTCAGCGCTCATTCTAAAATCGCCTTTTACTAATTTGTTTAGTATTTCCAAAGCGTCTTCTTTTGTGATCATACGAGATTTTGCAGCAGCAACGATAAAGCCCACTAAACCTGTAAATTCATACCCATTTGATTCTGCATACCTTCGGGCGTTGGATTCATCAAGTACAAATATATCATCTGATCTTGCAGCAAGGAATAAACTCGTTTCCCCTTGATCAAGTCCATACTTTTTAAGCGATTTTGCATCTCCCTCATAATTCAGTACTTTGATCCATTCATCTATTGCCACCATAAATACATCAGTTTCGGGACATTCATCATTCAGAATTTCTTCTTGTATTTTCGTTGTGATGTACACAGTTTTGAACACTTTTCTTAGTGTGTTCAGTTTGCCAATCTTCGCCAAAGCGATAAGTGTTGACGAATTAATCAAAACACGCATCTGTTAGCCAACCTTCTACTTCTTTTGCATCTCTGGCAACTTCTTCTACAGTTTGCTTAAAGAAAGGAATATTTCTTTGTGCAAGATACTTTGCCATCTTTTGAATTGAAACACCCGAAAATTCTGCGGCTCTGCATAATGAAAACTCATCATCGATGTATTTCTCCATCGCAATCTTCATGCGCAAATCTTTCACGCCTTCCTCTATGACTCTTCTTACGACCTCTGATCTCGATGAATGAAGCATCTCTGAAAGTTCATTTAAGATACCGACGTATTCATCGCCAATTCGAACTTGCATGTTTTCCATATACATTACATTGTAACCAAATGTATTAAAGATTTGTCATGCAATAACCCGCCGCAAAAATGCCCCCGTATAAGACCCTTCCACCTTCGCAACATCTTCCGGCGTACCCTTCGCAATAACTTCTCCGCCCCCTTCTCCGCCTTCCGGTCCAAGATCGATTATCCAATCTGCGGTCTTGATAACATCAAGATTGTGTTCAATAACTATGACCGTGTTCCCGCCTTCCACCAGACGCTGCAACACCTCAAGTAACTTCTTCACATCATCGAAATGAAGTCCGGTCGTAGGCTCATCAAGAATATGCACCGTCTTTCCGGTTGATCTGCGACTAAGTTCAGTCGCAAGTTTCACACGTTGCGCCTCGCCGCCCGAGAGGGTTGTCGATGACTGCCCCAGTTTTATGTAACCCAATCCAACATCGAACAGAGTCTGGAGTTTCTTCTTGATCTTCGGAATGTTCTCAAAGAACCCGAGAGCCTCTTCCACAGTCATATCAAGAACATCCGCAATCGTTTTACCCTTATACTCAACCTCAAGAGTCTCGCGGTTGTACCGCTTACTGTGACATACCTCGCATGGAACATACACATCAGGCAGAAAATGCATCTCGATCGTGATAATACCATCACCCGAACATGCCTCACACCTGCCGCCACGTACATTGAAACTGAACCTTCCAGCCTTGTAACCACGCGCACGTGCAAGTTGGGTCTGTGCAAACAGTTCCCGTATCGGCGTAAACAGATTGGTATAAGTCGCAGGATTCGAACGCGGTGTGCGCCCGATCGGGGATTGGTCAATCGTGATAACTTTATCGACATTCTCAAGCCCGACGATCTTGCCGTACTTGCCCGGTCTGTCGCGTGCACGATGAAGTTTCTGTGCAAGCACCTTATTCAGGGTCTCATTTATGAGTGAACTCTTACCCGACCCTGAAACTCCTGTTACGCAAATCATAATACCAAGCGGAAAATCCACATCAATGTTCTTGAGGTTATTCTGAGTCGCTCCAATAAGAGAGAGGGTACCACTTGGACTGCGCCTAGTCTTTGGAACCTCGATCTCCAGTTTACCGCTCAGGTATTGTCCCGTAAGCGACCCCTCATTTGACATTATTTGCTCAGGAGTACCTTCAGCCACGATCTCGCCGCCGTGTATCCCGGCACCGGGTCCCATATCAATCACATAATCTGCATTTTGTATCGTTTCCGCATCATGCTCGACAACAATGACCGTGTTGCCGATATCCCGTAGGTGTTTGAGGGTATTGATAAGGCGCAAATTATCCCTCTGGTGAAGACCGATACTTGGTTCATCAAGAATATACAGAACACCCATAAGGCTTGAACCGATCTGAGTCGCAAGCCGTATGCGTTGCGCTTCGCCACCAGAGAGGGTGGCGGCAGACCTGCTGAGCGTGAGATAATCAAGCCCGACATCCATCAAAAAACCGAGTCTGGACCTTATCTCTTTAAGAATTAGGCGGGCTATGGTATACTCGCGCGGAGTAAGTGTTGGTTCAAGTTCATCAAAAAAACGAAGTGTAACTTCAACTGACATCTGTGTAATATCGAGAATATTGGAATCATTGATCGTAACTGCCAGACTAGCCGGTTTCAATCGCTTGCCATCACACACAGAACAATGTTTTGTAGTGATGTATTTAAGAACTTTTTCTTTTGTACTATCGTATTCAGTCTTTTCATTAATACGTGAAAGGTATGATATCACACCGTGATATTGACCTTTGTGCTGCCATACACTGCCACCCCTGCCTGCGTGTACAAAAGGTATCTGTTCATGTGTCCCATGCAGGAGCATCTTTTGAAATCTTGGTTCAAGTTTCTCAAAAGGAACATCCATCGAAAACCCAAAATAGCGTGCAAGTGACATAACAGATTGCATGTGGTATCCGTCTTTATTTCTCCATGGCTCGATCGCACCCTCACTTAGACTCAGTGTGGGATCGGGAACTATAAGTTCAGGATCATACTCTATTGCCGTCCCGAGTCCGTGACACTCTGGACATGCACCCTGCGGGCTGTTAAAGGAAAACGCGGCAGGCTCCAGGTCCTCAAACCCGATACCGCAGTCAGGACATGCAAGTTTTTCACTGAATACCAGTTCTTCGCCGTCAAGTATGTGAACAATGATCGTGCCGCCGCTTTTTTCAAGGGCAGTCTCAACCGAATCGGACAGGCGTTCTTTGATACCTTCCTTTATGGTAAGCCTATCAACTACGATCTCAATATTGTGTTTTTGGTAGCGCCCGAGTTCAATGGTGTCTATATCTTCAAGTGACACCACTTCCCCATCGACACGGACGCGGGAATATCCTTCAGTCCCAAGGTCTGCGAGCATCTTACGGTATTCGCCTTTGCGCTCACGGACAAGCGGCGCAAGGATATGGATCTTTGACCCCTGCGGAATATCCATGATACTGTCAACGATCTGGTCAACACTCTGCGGCTCAATGATCCTGCCACAGTCTGGACAATGACGCACACCTATCCTTGCATAAAGCAGCCGCAGGTAGTCGTATATTTCCGTAACAGTCCCGACAGTCGATCGAGGATTTTTACTTGTAGTCTTCTGCTCAATGGAAATTGCAGGCGACAGACCTTCGATGTACTCAACATCCGGTTTTTCCATAAGTCCAAGGAACTGTCGCGCATAGGCAGAAAGTGATTCGACATATCTCCTCTGCCCTTCCGCATAGATCGTATCGAATGCAAGGGACGATTTACCCGAGCCGCTGAGTCCGGTTATAACAATAAGTTTGTCACGCGGGAGTGTGACATCAATGTTTTTCAAGTTGTGCTCTTTTGCACCTTTGATGATAAGATTGGTTAGTGACATCTTGACATCAGCATGGTGGGGTTTATAAGTAAAACTTACGGTGATATAAGATATAATTTATTTTTGATCTTAAACTCCATCCCCCTGAGAAAGCAATATGTTTTAATGTAATCTCACCATATTTGAGAATAATACGATGCGATTATTCTATCCACATATCTGATCAAAAGGTGTTAATTATGATAATCCAATATATTCAGGCTGCACTCGAAAATGCCAACTATGAAATAATAGATGATGAAGAGCCATATTACGGAGAAGTGCCCGGACTTGATGGTGTATGGAGTAGCGGTAATACTCTGGAAGAATGCCGTAAGAACCTTGAAGAAGTAATCGACGAGTGGGTAATCGTCAGGCTGGCAAAGGGACTTCCAATACCACAAATAGGTAGTCATACCATTAAAACTCCTGGAGAGATGGCAGTTGCCTAAAGTCACACCGGTTAAGTGGACACATTTTGTTAAACAACTACGAAATTTTAGATTTGAAGGACCATCATCCGGCGGAAAACATCCATTTATAATTAAAGGTGACTTGGTCTTAACAATCCCAAACCCCTATAAAGATATAATTAGCGTTGACCTTTTGACCAGGATACTTAAACAAGCCAAAATATCGAAAGAGGAATGGTTAAAAAAATAAATAATTTTTTCATTACTATGACATGATAAAAAATGCGAATATCATCGAATCCCCTTCTGTATGGCTTTCTTGGATTCAACAGCATTCCCTTCCATTTTCACCAATCCGATTATGTCATCCATAGTTCTTTTTTTTCGTTGATGCTCTAATATGTCATCATCAATATCCTTCAATTCCGTCATATCTCAATCTCAATATCATAAACTTCTTCAGGATTCTCCTTATGCACTTTCCAAAAAACCTCTTCCCCATACTCCTCAACTAACTTCAAAGTACGCCGCGGTATGGTCTTTGGTCCCAACACTGCGCCCGGTCTCTCAGGATCATCGATGTAATCCGTCTCCATCATAAACCGGCTGCCTTCTTCAAGCGCAGTCTCGATCGCATCCTTTCCAGCGATTACACCCGGAAATATCCCCAACCGCTCGCACACATTCACCATCGGGGGAGCGAAGTGTTTCACAACCCTGTGAAGTTTGATGCCACAACGCTTTGCGCGCTCTGTGATATCCACAAGTTCGGGCTCTTCCACACTTTCCGTATGCAATTGAACGGCACAATCAATATCCGCAGCAAGAGTGAAACCATATTCCATGATCTCGTTGGACGCTGCCCATACTTCATCCGATACCGGATAATGCGGGCGTCCTGTTTTGATACCAACCGCTGCACCTTCTTTGACATACTGTGTTGCAAGTTCCAGTCCGCTTTTCATCAACTCGACTGCCCGATCAAGTTCCATGTATTCGATAAGTTTCGTGATCTCTGCCGGATGTACGCCAAGAACAGGAAATGCACCAACCCCGATCTCTTTAATTTGGCGTGCAAGTTCCACAGTCTCATCGAACACAGTAATGTAGTCATCCGGTTTTGAAACCGTCACTCCGATCGTCCATGTTGGTTTAGATACAAGAATAATGTGTGTACCGCCTGCGTTCTTAAAATCCTTTACGGCAAGCAAGCCACGACCTCTTGGATCGATGTGCATATGGTTATCAGTGATTGGAATTGCAGGGGACATAATATTCACAAGACTAATTCTTACTCCATCTAATTTAAAGTAACATGATTACTAATTATCAAGTATTTGTATAGCGACTTTTGATCCCGATTCAATCCGCCGCAGGCGGCATATCCCTTCATTATCGATAAAATGCTCCTATTTTTTCGATGCCAGATCAATTCGCTATCAGTAGTGCATCACGGCTTTGCTAAGAAACGCTTTGCTAACGATTTAGCATATTCATGTTAGTATGTAAGAAACATGCCGCCTGTGGCGGTTGTAATGGTTTTGGTTTCAGATATAATATCTCATTTATGTAGCGATCTTATCACAACCCTACAGATACATTATCGATTCCTATTACATTCTGAAATATAATAAAATGTTGTGTAATCACAGGAGAATACTTAATACTAAAACAACTATTTACATGCACTTGGTGATGATAAAAATGAGTAAAACAGCAGCAGTAATAAAAGGTGACGGCGTTGGCCCGGAACTTGTTGATGCAATGATCAAAGTGACAGAAGCCGCCAACACAAATGTTGAATTCATAATGTGTGAAGCAGGTGCAGGCTGGTGGGAAGAGCACGGCGGAAATACACTTGTTCCTGACGAGACCTGGGATATTCTTGATAGTTCAGATGCCTGTTTCAAGGGTCCAACAACCACCCCGGGTGGAGTCGGCACCCCAAGAAGTGTCGCAGTGTCCATCAGAACGAAATACAATCTCTATGCTAATGTACGCCCCATAAAAACATTCCCAAACACAAAACCACCACTTGGTGACGTTGATTTCGTTTGCGTGCGTGAGGGTACTGAAGGCCTCTACATAGGCGAGGAAGTGAAACTCACAGACGATGTATATATTGCTATCAGGAAGATCACACGCACATCGAGCAATAACATCTCACGATACGCCTTTGAAGAAGCAAAACGGAGAAACTACGATACAGTTGTGCCGATCCACAAGAGCAATATCCTCAAACTGACATGTGGCACATTCCTCGAAGAGGTAGATAAAGTTGGTGTAGATTATCCTGATATCGATATATGGGAATATCATATTGACAATATCGCACAGCAACTTATCAAGAATCCACAGATATTCAACAACAAGATCCTTCTTTCGACAAACCTGTTCATGGATGTCATAAGCGAAGAATGTTCGGCACTGGTTGGCAGTATCGGACTTATTTACTCCGCAAATATCGGGGACAACTATGCAATGTTTGAACCCGCACACGGGTCTGCTCCAAAATACACCGGACAGGATAAGGTAAATCCTGTGGCAACGGTTCTTGCAGGCGCATGGATGCTTGATTATCTTGGCGAGAATGAAAAGGCTGATGCGATCTTTAAAGCAACTGAGCGTGTTATAGCAGAAGGAAAGTACCTCACATACGACCTTGGTGGCAGCGCAAAACTAAGTGAAATGACAGATGCTATCGCAAAATACACAAGTGAAATATTGGCTTAAAACAAAAAAAGTATTAGAAAAAGTAATCGGATATATGGCATAAGTTTAAATTTCGATTGAAATTTAAACTCGACCTTATATCCAAAATATAATTTTTTTATTCGTCGTCTTCATCAATATCTGCATGATGCATATCACGTTTTACGACAGATTCGAACAGGAAATATTTTTCAACATACGCTCGTATCTCTTCATCAGATATGCATGAAACCCGCTTTTCCGTATCATATAATTTCTGGATCTCTTTCTGTATAGACCTCAGACGTTTGTCATGCTTTCCAACTGTGATCTCAATATCCATCAGATCGTTCAGTGTTTCCTGAACTTTGTGCCTCAACACTTCAATACCGGATGAATTTCCGATCAGGAATATGCGTTCTCCTCCGACCTTCTCTGGAAGGTATGGTTCATACGTGAATGGGTTTTTAATGACACCTGCTGCATGTATCCCTGATTCATGGGCAAAAATGTTTTTGCCTACAACTGATTTGTTTCGTGGTATTCTAATTCCGATCTCTTTTTCCATAAATCTTGCAAATTTTGAGATCGATTCAAGATTATATTTCTCAAATCCTTCTACCCGCTCTTTAAGGAAAATAACCAGTTTTTCCAGTTCAGCATTTCCGGCCCGCTCACCAATTCCAAGAAATGTCACACTTGACCAATTGGCACCATACCAGTATCCTGCAAGTGAATTTGCAACTGAAAGTCCAAAATCATCATGACAGTGTGTTTCAATGTTCACAGCACCAAGTTCATTCTTTATGTGTTTGACTATCAAAGGGATACCATACGGCTCATCAACACCAACAAATGGAAGCCCAAAACCTACTGTATCACAAAGCCGAATCGTACATTTTGGATCGATCTCAAGTAGTTTTCCAATAAGCGGATAGACGAAATTATAGTTATCCGCACGTGTCATATCTTCAATGTGTGCACGTGTTCGAAGTCCATGGTCAACTGCATACTGAAGTGCATTTAGGTACTTCTCCTCTGCTGCCCCGCGGCTTGTAAGTCCCATCTTGTCAAATATATGTGAATCAGATACTGACATTAGAATACCGGTTTCCTCTATCCCATCAACTTCTAGCACCATATCAATGTCAGCAGGCACTGCCCGTGCCCAACCTGTAACTTCTGGCGATTCATACCCCTGGTCAAACATCAATTTGACTGCTGCCCGATCACGCTCGTTAAATACAAATGTTTCAAGTTTTTCAATACCAATTTCATGTAAAAACTCGTATATTTTGAATTTTTGCCCTTTATTCATCACAATCCCCGGCATCTGGGAACCATCACGGATAGTACTGTCGCTGATGAAGATCTCCTGACCCTCAGGCAGTTTTATTTTGGGCAAGTCATCATAAGATTCGTATACTTTCATTGAAATCCTCCTTGTGATGCGAAACAACTTCATTTGCGGACAATGCGCAAGTTCGGTATAATTTCGCAAGAATATTTAAAATTTGATCTTTAGGCGTACACTTAGCCCATATTAATTATTAAAAAATAGTGTAAATATCTACACATTGCACATTATATCGCTGTGCTTTTTTTTACATGAAAGACGTTATCCTTAAAATGTCTTTCTTTTCACATTCTGAATAATCTGGCATATAATACTGTTAAAGATCAAGAGTGGCGTTATCACTCAATATAAATTTGATTTTAAGGTTCAGAAACCTCTTTTGGTTTTTTAAGTGCTGCCTGGATCTCATCAAGCAATTCATCATCGGTCTTGTCTGTGATATCAATCCCATTATCCAACGCCATCTGCTGGATCTTAGATTTTTTTTCATCCTCTGGCACATTTTTGATCGTTTTCTCGAACTCCTTTAACGATAGATCGGATTCACGCTGTGCTTTTTTGAATTCGCCCATGGACGTTCCCATTGAGCGTGCAAGTTCGGGTAATTTGCTTGCTCCAAATAACAATACAATAAGTGCAAATATTAATATTAATTCTGTTGTGCCTAATCCGCCAATCATGATTGTGACCTCGTTATGTGTATTTGGTTTGTATTTATGATATGTGAAAACTGGTTTATTGTTTGATTTTATCTGTCTTAATGATTTCTGTCATCATATCGATCCATTCATCCGTGCTTTTTCCTTCTGTATCGATACCGGCATCTTGTGCCATTTTTTTGATCTTATCATCAACTTCGGTGTTTCTAATGTCTTTTTTACTGAAATCAATATTCTTATCAAATATATTCATTTCAAATTCTGCCGCTCGCTGTGCTTTTTTAAAATCACCAAGTGATTTTCCTAACGACTTTGCAAGTTCTGGCAACTTATCCGGACCAAATAAGAACAATGCTGCGATGGCAATTACAAGCAATTCAGTTGAACCGATCATCTAGCAGTAATATACCACACCAATACATAAACATTTTTGGTCGATATGTATCTAAAAAACCTTTGCCATAGCAATACTTAACTCAAATAGCACAATCAATACTACTGCAGTTAATAATTGTGCAATGAATGTCGGGTCCGGGGACATGAACATTGAAAAACCCACAAGTGCTGCATATACGATAAACCTCTGTTTTTTAAGCGTCTCATACTTGACAATGCCCATTTTAATTGCAAATATCACCAAAAGGGGTAGTTGGAACACAAGACCAAATCCCAGTACAAGCATTGTTACTATTGAAATGGTTTCCGCAACGGATATCTGGGCAATTGCAATATCGCTTGAATAGAATATTATGTATTTGAACATCAATGGAAGTGCCAGGAAATATGCAATACACGAGCCTAAAATAAAAAGCAAAAAGGATGCTGGTACGACTTTTATGAAAAAACGTTTTTCATTTTGGTATAACCCTCTTGCTGCAAACCTGAATATTTCATACAGGAACAAAGGGATAGTAACTGCCACTGCAAATACAATCGATAGTTTAAAACGTGCAAATATCCATTCAAGTGGCGAATACACAGACATATCTATGCCCGATGGCACAAAGTTATCCCATACCATCTGCACAATGGATGCTGAAACTGGATAGGCTATGACCAATGCAGTAAAAAGTCCTATCAACACGATTGCCATACGGTTACGAAGTTCTTTCAAATGCACTGTCAAAGGCTGCACTTCATCCGTTGTAATATCTAATGTGCTTTTATCCTGTGCATCATCAGTGCCAGTACCTTTGTTTGCATCGTTATCATCAGTATCAATCATTACTAATAAGGTAGAGCATTTATGCAATAAAAGTTATGTGTAGTCTATAGTTTCAATTTCGTAAAAGGATACAAGAATCGTAAGGAGAATATCTTGTCAAGCAGTATGGAAGACCTGAGTACTATAGTTATTGAAATTAAGAAAAAGATAGTATACATTGGGCTTGCATTTTTACTTAGTGTAACTGTCTCGCTTCAATTCACCGGTCCATTGATCGAACGTATGAAAAGTGATCTCTTACCTGAAGGTGCAAAGATCGTTTATATTTCACCGCTTGAGGTCATGATGTTAAAACTTAAGATCGCTTTGATACTAGGTTTTTTTATAACAATTCCTTTTGTTGCATTTTTTATCATCCGGGCAGTGCTCAAAAAGTTTAGGATTGAAAAACCCATTCAGATCAATCGTTTCTGGGTGGTTGTTACATCATTTGCAATTATCTTTATGTTTCTGCTTGGGGCATCGTATGCATATTTTATCATGTTACCCCTGTTCCTGAAATATCTCTACCTAAATGCCGCATCTTCGGGAATCGTTGCCACGTATTCAATATTTAAATTCATCTCATTTGCAGCAGCAGCAACGGTAATTTTTGGTCTGGTCTTTGAACTGCCGATAGTGATGTTATTCCTGACAAAAAGCGGGATAGTCCAGTACAAGACATTTGTTGAATACCGCAAACACATGTACGTATTGTTTTTGGTAGTGGGTGCCTTCATCACTCCGCCGGATGTAATTAGTCAGGTTATGGTTGGCGTGCCTTTGATCATCTTTTTTGAGATCAGTTTGTTTATTGTACGGATCATGGATGGAAACAGCAAGCAAAAAGAGGCTAAAAACTAGTGTTCTTGAGCAGCAGATAATTATTTAAATTGAAATGATGTTGATGCATTGCATATTCAAACAACAAAGGAATTAAATAATGAAAACTAAAAACCTTATGTTGCTCCTAATTATTGTAGTAATTGCAGTGACTGGTTGTATTGGTGAGGATGATACACCCCTCACAAATAATGATTTTGATCAAATTAATCTTCATAAAGAAGCTATTTATAATGATTGTGTTGAATGTCATCCAAATCAAGTCAAAGCAATGAAAATGGAATCCAGTGGATTGCATTCAGTGAATGCATGTGATTTTTGCCACGTTCAGCACGGTTATATCCCGGCGTGTTCAGATTGCCATGGATTAAATCATGATGATACCATCACCAATTGTAAACAATGCCACACCGAATCACATGCCCCAAGGAATATTAACTTCTCAATGGAAGAAGGTGATTATTCGTGCAGTGTGTGCCATACAGAACAAGCAAACATACTTGATGCAAATCCTACAAAACACACTGACATGAATTGTCAGAATTGTCACACAAAACATGGATTCATCCCTAAGTGTATCAATTGTCATATTGCACATGATGATACCGGGATAATGGATAATTGTAATGAATGCCATGAGACCGGACACATACCAACGAAAATAAATGCATAAATGAGTATCGACCAAAGGAATAAAATCATGGAAAACAAAAACATTATTTTGCTATTGATTATTGCATTAATTGCAATGAGCGGTTGTATTGAAAATGACGAGGGAGATACAACCACGATAAGTAACGATGGTCAAGATATTGACAACTTTAGCAATGATAATTTAGATCCACTTGGATATAACATCGAAACGGTTTCTAATATTTGTGTTGAATGTCATTCAAAACCTGTCAACACGATAAAGGAATCAGGTGGATTACATTCCCAGAAAAGTTGTAATTTTTGTCATGCTCAGCACGGTTATGTTCCGAAGTGTTCAGATTGCCATGGCTCATTCCACGGAAATACAATTACGAATTGTGCGCAGTGTCATACTGATGCACATGCTCCAAAGGATATTACATTCTCTTCTGAGGCAGACAAGTTTTCGTGCAATATATGTCACATAAGTGAAGTTACCACTTTTAACATAAACCCTACAAAACACAGCAATTTGGAGTGCACACATTGCCACACAAAACATGGACTTATTCCTGAATGTACAAACTGCCACACCCCACATGATGATGCTATGACAGCGGATGATTGTGGTGAATGCCACACCACCGGACATGTACCAACAAAAGTAATATATCCGATAACGACTCCAAAAAGCCTGTGTTCAGGATGTCATGCTGATGCCATCAGTGTGATGGATAACAGTAATACCAAACATTCGGAACTACTATGTTCCCAGTGTCATCCAAAACATGCCCAGATTCCTACATGTCCATCGTGTCATGGAATACCTCATGGTCCAACAGTAACAGATTGTGGAATAAGATGCCACCTGTCAGGGCATGATGTTTGGAAAAAAATTGAACTTTGAAATGGATGGTTTTTAGTTCAAAGTGCCCGATTTCATCACTTTTTAAATGCATATAATTTGTGAAATTATGTACAACGAGATAATACTCCCATCAGTCAAATTGACTCGCACTATTAAAATATATGTAACTATTCAGCCATCTTATAAGCCGTTTCCTTTTCAGCACCAATAAAACAATATACAATGACTCCCTCCTCAATATTATTCAAAAATAATCAAAATTTCCATTAATCTGAGGGGATCGATATGGACCGTGAAGAAATTCTTGCTACTTGTAATGCTAATCCAGATGCAATTATTAAACTAATATTGGAACAAGCTGCAACAATTGCGAAACTTGAAGAACGAATTAAACTACTAGAAGAACGACTCAACAAAAACAGTCGTAATAGTAGTAAACCACCTTCAATTGATTTTTATGCATCTAAAAAACCCACAACCAAAAGTAGACGCCAAAAAAGTGGTAAGAAAGTAGGTGGTCAACAAGGTCACCTTGGGACAACATTAAAGATGGTAAATAATCCTGACGAAATTGTCATTCATCGAGTAGATCAATGTAGCAATTGTCATACATCTCTTGAAAATGAAAAGGTCAAAGACTATGAGAAAAGACAAATTTTTGACATACCACCTGTTCAACTTCATTCGACAGAACACCGTAGTGAAATTAAATTATGTCCAAAGTGCGGACGTACAACCACATCTAAATTTCCAAATAATGTGACGCAGCCTACCCAATATAGTTCGCGACTTAGAGCTTTTGCAGTCTATTTGCACGATTACCAACTTATTCCATATGATCGCAGTTGTGAACTATTATCTGATGTCTATGGATGTAAAATCAGTCCTGCTACCTTGAATAGAGCAGAAAACGAATTTTTTGATGGACTTTAACAATATGAAAATGAAATCAAGGATGTTCTGATACAATCTAATGTCTTTCGATGTGATGAAACAGGAATGAAAATATATGGAATACGTCATTGGCTTCATGTAGTATGTACTAATGAGATTACGTATTATTTTGCTCATAAAAAAAGAGGTTCTGAATCTATGAATGATATGGATATTTTACCAAATTATGATGGTGTTATAGTCCATGATTTCTGGAAAGCATACTACAAATATCTATGTGATCATGGACTTTGTAATGTTCATTTCTTAAGGGAATTGATTTCTATTTCTGAAAACTATGACCAAGAATGGTCAAGAGAAATGATGGATTTGCTTCTTAATATCAAAGCATGTGTGGATGAAACGTGTGAAACATCTGATTCGTTAACAGCGAAGCAGATTATGGATTTTAAAAGGATGTATAGCTCCATTACTGATAAGGGCTTGAAAGAAAATCCACCGCCTTTAGATTTAGATACAAAATTAAAGAAACCAGGTAGAAAGAAACAAACTAAACCAAAAAATCTTCTGGATCGTTTTATGAATTATAAAGACGATATTCTCAGGTTCATGCACAATTTTGAGGTTCCTTTTGACAATAATCTGGCAGAAAGGGACACCAGAATGACTAAAGTACAACAGAAAATATCAGGTACTTTTAGAAGTAATCAGGGTGCACGCAATTTTTGCCGCATTAGAGGGTATATCTCTACAATGAAGAAGAATGAGATTTCCGCCATTGATGCAATTGAAGCGGTATTCAATGGAATGCCATTTATGCCAGTTGCGTAAGTGGATATTTATTTTTGGTAACGAATGAATGCTTTAGATGAGTCTATAATCAGGCTGAATAGTTACAAATATAGACTATAAAAAAAATACATCCGGCCCTGCTGCCATCCCTCTTGGATAACAGCCTGACCCGATGTCATTTATAATTTATTCTTCAACAATTATAGTTCCCTTCATATAAGAATGGAAAGTGCACCTGTAATCGTACTCTCCGGGCTCCTTGAATATATATGAAAAGGTATCTCCTACTTTGAGCGTCCCGCTTTCAAATATCTCATCGTTACTGGTTACAGTATGTTCAGGAGAATTCAGGTGCCAGTTCGTCCATATCACCTTGGTGTTTGTTTTCACAGTAATTATATTAGGAACAAACTCGCTACCCTTGATATTCACGTATACAGTCGCATCACTATCTTGCACAATGGCATCAGGTCTGTTGACATGGGGCACAATACCATCTTTCATTTTCGACATTTCCTCGGTTGACGGGTCAGAATCCGTAAAACCAGACAGGACAGTAGCAAGAAGCATGATGAGCACGAACAATATTGCATTCCTTACAGATTTTCCCATTTATTATCACCTTTCTGGCAGCTATCTATGTTGCAAAGAAATGGTGGAACACGCCACCACTTTTTACAACACGATCTGCAATTTGTATCTTAATGCTCTTCCCCTGGATCCAGATCCAGCATTCTTGTAGTGACAGTGAACAAAAGCACTGCAAGGGAAAACCAGCCTGCCGTCACCATAAGCTCTGGAAGTGTCGGGCTGTATCTTACAAGTTCACCAAGTGGAGATATTGACATACCCACCATCACAATGAAGATACGCTTGAGATAAACACCCACAACAACCATCACTGATGCCGCCACGATCCACGGAATCGACTGCCGCAGTTTTGGATGCAATATAATGATAAACGGTATCAAGGATGCCAGTAGAATCTCACCGAACAGCGAGAACGCAAATGGTCCATGCAATATGAAATTAATACCAACCAGATGCTCAGGTTTCTGTGAATACGGCCACAGCACAGTAATTATCTCACTGAACAGGAAGAACACATCCACAGGAATCGCAATGGTCAGGGCATCTCTCATAAGGAACACCTGCTCAGAACCTGACTTCAAGTTGGTGAACTTTGGCATTATTAGGGCCAAGAGAATCAAGAGCGCTAACGATGAAGTTATTGCAGATGATACAAACAGAGGTCCCATGATAGCACTTGACCATGAAGGCCTTGATTTTGCAAGACCAAACACTAATCCTGTTACTGTGTGCAACCCGATAGCCGCCGGAAGTGAGATGACTGCCATAGCATACATGAATTTCTTTCCGCTACCAAACATCACCCACAGATCAACAATGGTTAATGCAGTATATCCACCAAGTACCATAAAGTCAAAAAACATCATTGAACTAAAGTTAGGGCTTAAGAAGAAACGATAGAAACGCTCAGGATGCCCGATATCAGTGGATACGAATATTATGGCAACAATTGCGCAACACATCGCCTGAAGTACACCAATACGCAGAAGCGGTTTAAGTTTCTTCACACCGAACAGCTCGACACTTGATACTACGATCAAACCGCCAGCTGCCAGACCCACGAAGTATATGAAATCAATGATGTACAGACTCCAACTTACTTCATTCCTACTGCCGGTAATGACCATGCCGTATCTCAACTGGGTGAAATAGGACGCAACCCCCATCAACAGGATCAACAGAAGTCCTGCCATCCACATATAGTAGAGCAACGTGCCTTTGATCAGTCGACCAGGATACATGTCGACGCCAAGTAGGGTATATTTTTTAAAGTCTTCTAAATTTTCTAACATTGCAATCACCCTACGTAATAGACTTGTGGTTCATTGCCCATATCTTCTTTCAATACTGTGACACGCCTTGTCCGAAGCATATTTGAGATCTCGCTGTCAGGGTCGTGTATGTCGCCGAACTTTCTTGCTCCTACAGGACATACTACCTCACATCTGGGCTTCAGGCCCTTGCGGGTACGGTGAATGCAGAACGTACATTTTTCCACAACTCCGATAGGTCTGATAGGTACATCGGGATTAATCTCATCTTCCGGGACTTCATTTTTGACCCAGTTGAACTTTCTTGCACCATATGGACAGTTGACCATACAGAACCTACAGCCTATGCACTTATTGTAATCAACGACCACAATACCGTCATCTTCCTGCCATGTCGCAGTCACTGGACATGCTTGAACACATGATGGTTTCTCACACTGGTTGCAATGTGCCGGAAGATACCATTTATCCTCTTGTGGTGCTTCAGTATAATACGGATCTGAGTTAAGCAGGTCGAATGAACTTTCTTCCATCTCAAGTAACCTGATATATTGAATTCCGGATTTTCGTCCGGTATTGTTTTCCTTTATGCATGCGTACATACACCTGCGGCATCCGATACATGCCTGAGTGTCAATAGCCATTGCATATCGTACTCCCTCAACAGGAGGGGGGTCCCTATAATATTCCGCTACTTTCTTGACAGTCCATGGGAAGGTGCTGTTGTCGCTTACAAGTTTACTTACGACTTTTTCAGCGGTTTCACCAGTTGCAAATTTCATCAATCCGGTGCCGGTTGCAAGTGCCATAATTCCGCTGGTTATGTATCTTAAAAAAATTCTTCTTGTTGTTGCCATGATCATACCTCAATTATCCCTATCCTTTGGATGCGTTGTAGTTATTGACATGATTGTCATGCCGGCTCCACCTATTGTCAATAGAACAACAAGCATGATGCCGATCAACAACATGTTGGACAGATTCGATGCGGCTTCCCAGTATGGCTCACCATTACTTTCCTCTCCAAGCCGAGGTGGCTCCGGTGGATGTGGTGGTGGTGGTAATGGATATCCTTCACCTAGAGATACCTTAAACAATTTGGGGCTATGAGGATTGTGGCATAAGAAATCAGAACATGTTAATTCCGGTTTGCCATGATCGCCAAGACTCCATGTATCATATCGTTTCTGATGACACTGGTAACATAGCTCTGGTGATCTATCGAATGATACAAGTTCTCCAGAAAATATTTTCAATTTATCTCTCTGCATGAAATCATGGCAGCCAAAACATCTTGATACACTGGGGTTGAGTTTATCATGTAACTCCAACTCATTTGTATGAGGCATCATTACGTTAGTGGCTGTTCCATTGGCATGACAGTATGTACAGTCGAATGTGAACGGCTGCCTCCTGTATACCTGTTCAAAGGCTTTTCGTGCAGGTTCCTCTGCCGAATTCACTGATGCCCCGTATATTGGGGTTGCAGTGAATAGTAGCAAAATTGCAACAATTAGCATTAATCCTATTAATCTTATTTTTTTCATAAATGAAATTCTCCATCTATCCTTATATTTAATGCATAAGTAAATGTCAAATTGACACCAGATTTTATGAATCTCTATGAGGTGTCATCTATGGGTGCCATATCTATGTGGGGTTTTCATATATATGGAATTTTTATTTCTATGAGGTTTTCATATAAAATATTATGCACCAATTGTAATGATTAATCCTATGGCGTCAATCTAGCATTTTTTTTATCACATATAAATCACTCCTAAATTGCCTTAATTGCTCCTTATTTTGAGTTTTTTAGTACAAACCAATAGTGTAATATCTTAGTGTAACATTACACTATATATGACATTCATCAGAAAAATAAAGCAACGTGGCAAAATATATTATGCAGAAGTTGAGAATCAATGGATTGATGGAAAATGTGTTCAAAAACACATCCGATCATTGGGTACCGACTTCGAAAATCCCACAAACATAGCAATTGAACCAACCCATTTTTCATATCTATCTTTGCGGTTACTGCAAGGCTCACTAACACCGAATAACCTTTTTGAAATGTTAGAAAATATGGGTCAGCCAGTGAAAAATGAAAACCTTAAGCGACTCGGTATTCACTATGATTTTGAAAAAAAACGTACTCCATCTCCCTATCTTACCAGAAGAACTCAAAACGAGAAAAATCTCCCTTCGGTCGATTTGACTCGGACTATATAATTCTATAAACATATACTATTAAAAATCCAACACAATGAATTATTAACAATATATCTTATATATTGCTCTGTATAAATATTCTCACTTTTTCGCATTACAACATCTGCATTGGTTTTTTGATTTTATCCACTGCTTCGTTGAATATCTCATAACAAATGTCACAACGGGCAACCGCCAAAAGAGAGGTCTGGATTTTCGGATGCCTGGGTCTGTGCAGAATTTACATGAACTGCTGCGGGAGGCATCAAGATCATGGAGGGAGAAAACATTTTGTTTATTGCGCTTTCGTATCTGGATCTAATTCAATTGCCTTATCAATAGCCACAATTGCTTCCTCAAATTTTTCAAGATTATAGAGTGCATGACCTTTAAATTTCCAATTCGATGCGTCTTGTGGATCTAATTCGATTGCCTTATCGAAAGCCTCAATTGCTTCCTCATATCTTTCAAGATCATAAAGTGCATAACCCTTAAAGAACCAATTCGATGCGTCTTTCGGATCTAATTCGATTACCTTATCAAAAGCCTCAATTGATTCCGAATATTTTTCAAGATTAAAAAGTGTATGACCTTTAAAGATCCAATTAATTGTGTCTTGTGGATCTAATTCTGTTGACTTATCGAAAGCCTCAATTGCTATCTCATATTTTTCAAGATCATAAAGTATCTTACCTTTAAAGTACCAATAAGATGCGTTTTGTGGATCCAATTCTGTTGCCTTATCATAAGCTTCAATTGCTTCTTCATATTTTTCAAGATCATAATGTGCACGACCTTTAAAGAACCAATTCGATGCATTTTGTGGATCTAATTCGATTGCCTTATTCAAAGCCTCAATTGCTTCTTTATATTTTTCAAGATTAAAAAATGCCTTCCCTTTAAATTTCCAATTCGATGCGTCTTGTGGATCTAATTCGATTGCCTTATCCAAAGCCTCAATTGCTTCTTGATATTTTTTAAGGTTGTAAAGCGCATGACCTT
>JAMJFS010000039.1 GCA_023544565.1 Methanosarcinaceae archaeon | reverse complement strand
CAACGACAAATTTAATGGAAAGACATCAATTGAAAAACCGTTAATGATAGTGTTAATCGGCTGCAAGTCAGGATTACAAAAGCAGTGAATAAAGAAAAGTGGCAATTAGTTAAAAGACTACAATATATGCTAACCCATTCGTTTTATGCGAAAATGTTGGCAATAAGAAGAGTAACTCAAAATAAGGGTACAAGAACAGCAGGAGTTGATGGCAAAAAGTGGACAACACCAAAAGCCAAAATGAACGCTGCTCTTAATCTATCTGATAAGAATTATAAGGCAAAACCATTACGTAGAGTCTATATTGAGAAATATGGTAAAAAGGATAAACGACCTTTAAGCATTCCAACAATGCACGACAGGGCAATGCACGACAGGGCAATGCAAGCATTACATGCATTTGCATTAAACCCAGTCGCAGAAGCAACTGCTGATAAAGCATCGTTTGGCTTCCGACAAAACAGAAGTACACATGATGCCTGTGAATATGTTTTTACCTGTATGAGCCAAAAGAATTCATCTCAATGGGTGCTGGAAGGAGATATTAAAGGCTGTTTTGACAACATTAACCATGAATGGTTGTTAGGCAATATCTCGATGGATAAATCAATACTCAAACAATTTCTCAAAGCAGGGTTTGTGTATAACAGACATCTGAATCCAACAAAAGTGGGAACTCCCCAAGGAGGTATTATATCTCCAACACTGGCGAATATGACTTTAGATGGAATTGAAGCATTAATTGCATCTAAATACTATACTAGTAAAACGGGGAAAGTACATAAAAGATATGGGCATCACAAAGTAAATTTTTTGAGGTATGCGGATGATTTTATCGTAACCGCCGATTCAGAAGATACTGCTAAGGAGATTGAAGAGTCGATTAAGTTATTCCTGAAGAAAAGAGGGCTGGAACTATCCGAAAGTAAAACTTTGATTTCTCATATAGACGATGGTTTTGACTTTTTAGGTTGGAACTTCCGAAAATATAAAGGGAAACTCTTGATTAAACCATCTAAGGATTCCATCGACAAAATAACTAAGAAAATTAGTGATGTTGTCAAACGTGGAAAAGCATGGTCACAGAAAAATCTCATTTATGTCCTCAATCCCATTATAACTGGTTGGACGAATTATCACCAATCAGTTGTTTCTAAAGATATATTCGGTAAACTGGATCATCAGTTATGGAATATGCTCTGGACGTGGGCTAAAAGAAGACACCCAGAGAAAGCCAAGATGTGGATTGCTAATAAATATTGGCATAGAATGAGTTCTCGGAAATGGGTATTTTCAACAGGAACGAACAATCTTAAGCTTTTCTCAGATACAAAAATTGTTAGGCATCCAAAAGTAAAATTGGACAAAAACCCTTATCTTAATATGAAATACTTCGACTTGCGAAAAGTAAAAATTAACTGTTGTAAGAAAGCCAATATGTCTTCTAATAAAATGATGAATGCATGATATATTGTAGTAAAAAAAAAACTAATGTCACTAAATTAATAAACTGCTGCCCGAAAGGGTTATGAAAGGCTTGAGCCGTATGCGATGAAAGTCGCACGTACGGTTCTTAGAAGAGGGAGAGCAGGCAACCGCTCTTCTTTATTCGGCTGTGGTAGCATCGTTTAAATCTTGAACTCGTAAATCGTCTGCACCATTAACAATCATTATTTTCCACGTGTCAATATCTTCGCAACCAGTGATTTCTTTATATCAACTGCATTTTGTGGACAAAGTTCACGACAGCAGTAACACTGGATGCACTTATCGTTATTGATCTTAAGTCTCTCATCCACTTCTTCGATCGCATGAGGAGAGCAGTTCAAGACACATGCACCGCACAGGATACATTTTGCAGTGTCTATACACGGTCTCATTGTGAAAAGATTCCCAAGCCTTCTGGTTATGAAAGCCGGTGCCATTGTCGTTATACCCCCTGCCGATTCTTTGAACTTTACCTTCACATCATCGAGTAATGTTCCGACAACTTCTGGTTGTCCTGTGCCGACATTTCGTTTAAGAGCGGCGCGGTTTGTCGGGATTATCATCGGGTCGAATCCAATTAGTTCGGATGCTACCATATCCAGTGCAACACAGTCATAACTTGCCATGACAATTCCAGAGTTGATGGGCATACCATGTGCCGGACCGTTGCCCTCCATTCCTACAATGCCGTCCATGACTGCAAGATGAGGTTTTACGATTGAATATATGTCAACAACAGCGTCCCCGAACAGATCGCGTTTTGCAAGGAGATGTGCCTGTTTTCGTGTTTTCAATGGTACGGCACCAAAGAAGTTCTTGACTGCTCCTGTGTAGTATGTTAGTTCGTGTGTCTTGAGTTTTGGTAGCGAGATTATAACATCGGCTTCAAGGATCGGTTTTGCGATATACAGGCGTGGAAACTGTTTTGCATCCGGCACATCGACCTCAACAAAACCCGCAGTTTCAAAATTAACAATTTCTGCACCACATTTTTGTGCAGCATCTTCGATACCGGAAATCTTTAGTGCCTCAGCGGTAGCACCGGAGTGTGTGATGCCGGAACCATCTCCAACAATGGGAATGCCGCCGATGTCCGATACCAGTTCACACATTGCCGTGATAATCGCAGGATGTGTGGTGACAGCATCTTCCGGTAGACGTGCTGCAAGTATATTGGCTTTGAGAAGAACACGGTCACCGGGTTTGATTATCTTCTCAAGTCCGCCGATAAGTTCGAGTGACTCAATGATCGCATCCTTTGCCTGCGAGTAGTCAGGACAGCGAACAATGGAAACTTTAGTATTCATGTTGGGTCATTGGGTTTGTAGGTAGAAATATTTTTAGTTACCAGTCAAATACAAAAACCGCAAAAAAGTGTATTTGTATGGCTGCGCAAATGAGATAATTCCCTTGTTTTCTTTTAGATGGTGTGTCGTTCTTTTACCGTTTGTTTAATATGTTCATAATAAAAACGATTCATCTCACGCGCGTAGCGCGCATTGCCCTGCACACACATCGAATTTTCAATTGCTATCTGCACATTCCATAAGTTTTAATAAATGTTTTGCTAACGATTTAGTTCATAGTATATATTTTAGAAATATATAGTGCGAGTAAATCCGAGCATAGCGAGGATTTTCTCGTTCAAATTGGTATGGATGGAACGTGTCGCCTGCGACGGATTGAATTGGCATCAAAAATTGCTAAATAAATATAAAAAATGTTCATTTCTTAAACTCTGCGCGCACCCTTTCTATCTCATCCTGTGCGTCCTCGATCTTCAATACATAAAGTCCGCTGCATGGTTTAACAAACTGAAAAATAAGGTCTGTGCCGTTGATGCCAACAGGGATCGCATTTCCCCCTACAAGTGGGACTTCGCGAATTTTGTACCCCCCAGGTACATAGTATATCTCATCCGTATTTTTTTTGACAAACTCTTCACATTGCTTTGGAGTTGCACGGCTGAGCATTATGATGTATGGGATCTCTTCGATGCATGACATTTTTTGTGTTCCGGGTTCCAAGTTTAAAATTAAAATTAAAATTCATGTCACACTTGTTCGATCACAAGATCGCGAACCTTTATGCCGCTCTCAACGATCTTTCCAACGATCTTGCCACCTGTCATACTGGCGGCTTTCTCTGCATCGGCTTCTGGAAGTATAATCAGGAATCCCATTCCCATGTTGAAGGTCTTATACATCTCAAGGTCGGTCACTCCGCCTTCGCTTTGCAGGAACTTGAAGATATCGTTTGGTTCGATCGGGTCATAGAGGTCAAATCCAAGATCGGTAACTCTTGCAAGTTTCAATAGACCACTTCCGGTTATGTGTGCAAGTCCGTGCACTTCGCATTCTTTGACAACATCAAGGACTTCCATATAAATGCGGGTCGGAATTAATAGTTCATCCCCTATTGTGGTTGAAGGATTGTTTGGGAAAGGGTCATGATAGGAATATTTCGATTCCTTGATGATTCTTCTCACAAGCGTATATCCATTGCTGTGTACACCACTAGATGGAATTCCGACGACCACATCACCGAGTTTGACTTTCTCTCCCGTGATTATTTCGTCTTTTTTGACCATTCCAAGGCATGTGCCTGCAAGGTCAAAGCCATTCACGATCTCGGGCAGTGTTGCAGTCTCGCCGCCAACAATTGTCATGCGTGACATCTCGGCACCTTTTACAAGCCCTTCACCGATCTGCTCTGCAAAGTTTTCGCTATGTTTTTCAAGTGCAAGATAATCCACAAATGACAGTGGTTCTATCCCGACAGCGAGCAGGTCGTTGACGTTCATTGCGACGCAGTCTATCCCAACAGTATTCCATCGTTCCATCTCGTTTGCAATAAGCACTTTTGAGCCAACACCATCGGTTGCCATTGCAAGTGCATATTCACCAAAATCGATAAGGCCTGCATAATGACCGATGTCAGTAAGAGGTGCGCCAAGTCCGGTGCGCTTGTAGGTCATTTGACCGGTAAGTGCTTTGATCGTAGTTTCTTCCTGTTTGATATCAACGCCAGAATCTGCGTATGTTAGATGTTTACCGGTCAATGTTCTAGCCTCAGTTTCTTAGTATAATGGTTGTAATTATAATTACAGTTCTAATTATAATTGTAGTTGATACTTATACAAGTATCATTTTTCAAGTTCAAATACATCATGCAGCGTTTTTACTGCCTGGTTTCCAGCATCTTCACTTACTACAAATGATATATTGTGCTGTGAAGATCCTTGGCTTATCATGATCACATTGATCTTAGCATTCCCAAGTGCATTAAAAACCTTGCCTGCGACACCAGGAATACCTGCCATTCCCGCACCAACTACCGCCACCACGCAGATATTCTTGTCATGGGTGACATCTCGTATAATACCTAGGTTGAATTCGGAATTGATGGCTTCAACTGCCGCAGTAAGGTGTGCCTCGTCCACAACAATGGACATGTTTGCTTCAGATGATCCCTGACTTATCATTATAATGTTCACACCTGCATTTGCAAGTGATGTGAACACACGCGCAGCCGTGCCGATCGTTCCGACCATTCCTGCACCGGAGATGTTTATTAATGCAACTTTTCGAATGAGTGTCACTGCTTTTACGACTTCCTGACTTTGCATCTGGTCAGCCACTATAAGTGTGCCAGAGAAATCTACTTCAAATGTATTTTTGACACGAACCGGTATGCCGTGCCTGATTGCCGGTTCAATGGATTTTGGGTGCAGAACCTTTGCTCCGAAATAGGAAAGTTCCATTGCTTCGATATATGATATATGTGGAATGGGTTTTGCATCCGGCACGATCTTTGGGTCAGTGGTCATGATGCCGTGAACTTCTTTCCACAGCCATATCTCATCCGCTTTGATCGCCGCACCGACAATGGATGCTGAAAAATCAGAGCCGCCTCGTCCGAGTGTTGTGATGATCCCATCTTCGTTCTCTGCAATAAAACCTGTCACAACAGGTATATGGTCTTCAAGAAGCGGGGCAAGTTGTTCACTCACATGTTCGTATGTTTTTTCAAGTGGTCTTGCATTACCGTATTCATCAGTTGTTACAATGCCAACCTCGCCACCTGTAAAAGCCTGTGACTTCACTCCAAGTGATCGGATCGCGCCACAGACGATTGGTACTGCAAGTCTTTCACCATAAGATGATATGTAGTCGATCGAACGCGGGGTGAGTTCACCAAGATAACAAATTCCAATTAGTGCTTTTTCAAGTTCATCGATCCTGATGTCGATCTTTTGGATTGTCTCATCGATTATTTCGTCATCGTCAATGGCATCATGGATTGCATCGTAGTGTTTTTTGGTAAGGTCTGCCATGAACTCCTTGACCTGGGACACTTTACCTTTTTTGGATGAATTGATCGCATTATCAAGCAAGCCATCAGTTACGCCACCGAGTGCGGATGTGATTGCAACTACTTCATCACCATTGTCATAGTAACTCTTTAAAAGTTCTGCAACATGTCGGATCTTTTTCCCGTCTGCAATAGACGTGCCCCCGAATTTCATTACGATTCTCATGATATTATCACACTTTACATCAGATTGTTATAACAGGTAATTGGCATTATAAAGACGACATTGCAATATAAAGATTATGAATCGGAGATGAATTGTATATTATAGTTTTATCAATAATATTTTTTACACGTGATGTGCATATTTTTCGTAGTAACATATATACCTAATTAATTATATTTTCTTTTTACATAAAAAATGGGATTTATTATGTTTTTAACAACATTTGATATAACTGGTTTGTTTGTTGCATTAATTGATGGCTCTTTGTTTAATTAAGGATTGAAAAGTTATTCGGGTGATATTTTGATCAATGCAGAAAACCTCACAAAACGTTTTGGGAAAGTAGATGCGCTCAAAGGATTGAACCTGCATGTGAAAAAAGGCTCGATACACGGTCTCATCGGACCTAACGGTGCAGGAAAAAGTACTACAATAAAAATTCTTTCAACACTAGTACATGCAAATTCCGGTGATGTCACGATCAATGATATTCCCTTAAAACGAGGTATCAGTGTGCGCAGTATGATAGGTGTTGTTCCTGAAACCCCGCGTCTGCATGAAACCAAATCGGCAAGAAGTGAGCTTATGTTTCATGCCAAACTGTATGGAATGCCTCGAAAAGAGGCTAAAACCCTTGTCAGTGATGTGATTTATGCCGTTCAACTTGAAGATGCGGCAGACCGCCCGACAAGAGGATATTCCACAGGTATGAAAAAACGTGTTGCTCTTGCGCTTGCACTTTTACACAAACCTGAGATATTGCTTCTGGATGAGCCAATGTCAGGACTTGATCCTGTTATGAGAAAGCAGTTCAAGGATATAATTCTTGACCTCAAGGAAATGGGAAAAACGGTTCTTGTTTCTGACCACGACCTGCACACAGTTGAGGAATTGTGTGACAGCGTAACGATCATTCAGGATGGTGTGACAGTTGTTGAAGATACCATCGAGTCCTTGCGGCACCAAACAGGGAGCGTTGCAATTGAACTAAAGGTTATTGATGATTCTGCAATGGGTGGGTTGGGATCAAAACTTTCATCCCTTGACTGCGTGACCGATGTTTCACAAAAACGCGGATGGGTCATCGTGAAGGTACGTAATCCGGAAACCGATCTTCCTGTGGTCATTCGTATGGCTTCGGATCATACGGGCATACTTGAAGCAAAGCAGACAATGATCACGCTTGAAGACATATTCTTAAAATTCGCAGGTGGTAAGCGTGGTTAATTTATTAAAGGGCATGTTCGCCATCATTTTTGATGAGTTGAAGTTTTCGATCAAGCGAAAGACTATCACATCATATATTCTGTTTTCTTTCGTGTTCGCAATTTCATTGTATGGTACATATATGCAGGAATACGGTGCTGTGCAGGGTGAAATGCCTCTTCTTTCAATTCTTCCCATAGAACTTGAAAAGGGAGTTGCACCTTTGACAGATTTTGCGATATTCCTGATGACGCTATTCGGATCTGCATTGCAGTCTGCAAGTGTTGGTGCGGAGGTATCTCCTGATGTAGTGTTGCCCGTCGATATTGGGATCACGTTGTTCATTATTGCTCCGGTATTAATTGCACTGTCGTCACTTTCCAAAATGGCTGTGCGCCTGTGTGCATCAAGTATTGCAAGAGAACGTGAATCAAAGACACTTTATCAACTATTGGTGAGTCCTCAACCAAGAGTGACGGCGTATTTGTCCAAATTCATTGGGGCAATCGGTGCAACCATTCCAATGATATTTCTGGTGCTTGCAGGTGTTGTATGGATAATTGGTGCATCATTTATGCCGTATATAGAAGTTGAGCAGGCAGTCCAACTCAGGAATCAGGTATTGGTCGCAAGTATTGTGACAACATTTCTGTTTGCATCAATTGGCATATTCATTTCAACGATCACCCGTAATGAGGAGAGTGCAGTCAATCGAGGCGGTTGGATATTGAAGATCATGTTAGCACTGGCAACCCTGTGGATATTCCTGCCAATATTCTCTGTTGCAGGTGAAAGCGCAGCATCCATGATTGAGAAGATCACAATGATCTCTCCACTTACTCTGGATATGGTTGCACTCTATAGTGGCGAGATGTTCAACCAGTACATGCTCATACAATTAGTGGTTGGATTACTGTTCCTGTTTGGCGGTATAATGATATTTGTGCGGCAGGATGTTGAGTACTGATATAAGAAGAGATCAAAGTCAGTTCTCTTTTCTTCGTTGCATTGCAATAGACACAAGTCCGATCATCAAGGCAGATAACATTGAACCAAAACCAGGCAGTTCGAGTATTTTTCCAACGGATTCATTATCCTCGCCAATCTTTCCTGCCATATCTGAAGCAGTTTCTGCTGCAAGTCCTGCGGCCTCTGCTGCAATGCTGGCTTCGACTGTGAATGTTTTTGTGTGAGTTGACATTGTCCCATCACTTGCAACAGTTGTTAGAACCACTTTATGTACTCCGGCATTCAATGTTTCAGTTACAGTTGAATAGGTACTAGTACTGATGCCACTTCTATAATCTATCTGCTCGCCATCAAGTAGCACTTTAACTTCAGAAATGTCCTCGTTTTCAATGGTGTAACTAATTATTGCAATATCTCCATCACGAATTTTGGTGCTGCTTGCACCTTTTATTGCTATTGTGACATAACTTTCAACAATCACATCAGCACGTTGCGACACTTGTTTAAGAAAGACCATTTCACTGTCAGTGCCTACAAAAAAAGTATCTAATTTTGCAATAAAGATAGTTATGGTTTTGTCACCAACTGTTTTTGAGTAGGTGAACATATCGCCTTCCTTAGTTTCTTTTTTTTCTTTTACCGGATATCCGTTCTTGCTTAGGGTAAGTGTGACGGATGTATCAGTCAGGTCAGACGCTTCAAGTGTATATTCTTCTTCAAGTTCAAGAGGTGTACCAATTTTTACCGTTCTCGATTTATCAAGTATGAGGTACTCCGCAGCATCTAATTCAGGGTCAAGGAACTGCTCGATTTTTAATTTCACTGAAAGCGGTTCTTTTTCCACTTTAATGGAAGTTATGCGAATTATCAGGTAATCGGTTTCTTTTTTATCATCATTTTTATCGGTGACGGTTCTGATATATTCAAAAGGTGCATTTTCCTTGGCAAACTGCATATCTGAATCAACTTTTATACCATTTAGGTACAATTCAAGCCAGCTATCTCCGTTTGTAGGATTTATGTCTGCAACTTTTATGGAATAACCCTGTTCAAATAACAGTTCGTCCTGGATATTCATGAACGTTTCCGAGTAATGTATCATTGCATTTACTTCTGCGCCGTATGCAGGAGTTACGAATGCTGATAAGACGATGCATAAACCCACGAGTACAAAATGTATATATTTCATAGGAACCTCAAACATTCAGTGTCAATTATATTGTAATAAAATGGATACACTATTTTATACAATAACATTGTTAGATTAGTTTATAGGTTTTTTGATACAATTTAGAGGGCCAAATGGTGAATCAATGAAATACGCGGTACTTATCGGTGACGGGATGGCAGATATCCCAATGGATGAATTTGGCGGTAAAACAGTCCTTCAAAAAGCCAATACTCCAAACATGGACTACATTACTAAAAATGGGCGCGCAGGACTTGCAATAACAGTGCCGGATGGAATGCCTCCTGGAAGTGATATTGCAAATATGTCTATTCTTGGATATGACCCGAAAAAGTATTATTCAGGCAGGGCACCGCTTGAGGCTGCAAGCATGGGGATATCGCTAAACAATGGCGATGTGGCATTTCGATGCAATCTGATCACGGTCAAGGATGATATTATTACAGATTATAGTGCCGGACATATTACAAGCAAAGAGGCAAAAACGCTTATTGAAGCAGTGAATTCTGAACTTAACACCGAAAAGATCAGGTTTTATCCGGGGATAAGTTACCGGCACCTGATGGTTGCTTCGGATGATGTTGGTATCGATGCAGAGTGCACGCCGCCTCATGATGTCATTGGTGAGGCGAAAGAGAATTATCTGCCTACGGGGAAGGACAGCGAACTTTTGTGTGAATTGACCGAAGCTTCAAGAACTATCCTTGAAGATCACCCTGTAAACAGCGAGCGTGTTAAAAACGGTAAGAATCCTGCAAATTATATTTGGCTCTGGGGGCAGGGTTATGCACCAAGTTTTACGAAATTCGAGCAGCTTTATGGAATGACAGGTTCTATTATCTCTGCCGTTGACCTGCTAAAAGGAATCGGCATTTATGCCGGATTGGATGTTATTGAGGTGCCGGGTGCAACAGGTTACCTGGATACAAATTATTCCGGTAAGGCAGAGTATGCGCTCGAATCCCTTAAGGATCATGATTTTGTTTTTGTTCACGTCGAAGCGCCGGACGAGGCAGGACACATGGGGGATGTTAATGCAAAGATAACGGCGATCGAAGATTTTGACAAACTGGTTGTTGGCAGGATTCTTGAATACGCACTCGAATCGGACGAGGATATCACGATTCTGGTCCTACCAGATCACCCGACCCCGATATCAATAAAAACGCATACATCCAACCCTGTACCGTTTGCAGTTTATTCCACTGCGGGTATAGGTCCAGACCCTGATGGTGCGGCAAAGTTTGATGAGGACTCCGCAAAAAAGGGATCGTTTGGTACTGTGTATGCAGCGGATCTTGTGCAGATGCTTATTGACTTGAATTAAAAGCATCAAACTGTGAAGATAATCTTCACAGCCACCCCCTTCTTTTGAAAAAAAGTATCATTGTTGTAGCTACCGAAATGATTACCAACCATAAAAGAGGATAACTCCAGCGCCAGCCAAGTTCTGGCATATATTCAAAATTCATACCATATATTCCTGCAATAAATGTAATGGGAATGAATATTGTAGAAATAATTGTCAAGACTTTCATGACTTCATTCATTTTATTGCTGATAGTTGACAGATAAATATCAAGCATTCCCGATAGCATATCCCTGAATGACTCTATTGAATCTATGATCTGAATTGTATGGTCGTAAATATCTTTCATATACAGTGTCGTAGATTCATTAATGAGTGAAGATTCCCCTCTTTCCAGGCGGCTTATCACCTCTCTTAGAGGCCAGATCGATTTACGTAAGAATATCATTTCCCTTTTCAAGCTATGGATATCCTGTAAAGTATCAGTTGTTGGGTTCTCAAGAAGATCGTCCTCCATTAACTCGATCCTATCACCAAGTTTTTCAAGGATCATAAAATATCCATCTACTATTGCATCCATTAAAGCATAAGCAAGATAGTCTGAGTTCAGTTTTCGGATGCGCCCTTTGCCACTCCGTATACGTTCTCTTACATAATCAAAGACGTCCCCTTCCACTTCCTGAAAGGAAATAACGAAATTGTCGCCTATGATCAAACTGACCTGTTCTGCTTTTATCTCATCTTCATCTTCCTCAATTTGAAGCATCTTTAAGACAATATAGAGATAATGGTCAAAATCTTCGAGTTTAGGGCGCTGGCCTGTGTTCATAATGTCTTCTAGGATGAGAGGATGGAGCTCGAAATGTTTTCCGATCTTATCTATTATTTCGGTATTGTGAATGCCGTCAATATTGATCCACGTGACTGTTGGCTGCTCTTTAAAAAAGAAACATTTTTCCACTGTAGCAACGACTTCTTCGTTTAGTTGATTTTCGTCGTAGTCAATGATCGAAATCTTTACGTTCTCTGTCCTTTTTTCTCCAACATGCACAAGAGACCCTGGCGGGAGTCCAATTTGTTTTGATACTTTTTTTGTAAATCTGGAAATGGTAGTAGCCCCTTTATTTTGTGTACTATTTTTGAGAAAGATAGTCGTGGATAATAACCTTCCGGTTGACTCAACTCGCACTACTGTCATGTCAATCCTCTAATGTCGAATAAAGACGAGATAACTTTATCCGGGCATCCTC
>JAMJFS010000038.1 GCA_023544565.1 Methanosarcinaceae archaeon | reverse complement strand
CTAAATATACTGTGGAAATTTCCACACAAACTTACAACCAAAAGTATCTTGTGGAGGATGATTTTAAGTTGTTGAATGATGTGCTTCTTGTTCCGGTTGGGCCAATCAATCACCATACGGATTTCAATATCAGGGCACACATTTTTTTGTGTATTACAGGGATGATTTTCTACAGGTATCTGGCATGGAAATGTAAACATCTTGGATTAAGTCTCAGACAACTTGTTGATGAATTGGATGAGATACGTATTGCTCTTGCGCAAGAGAAGTCAGGGGTAAATGTTGAGATGGTTGTTGAAGAGATGGGGGCAAAGCAAGCCAGATTATTCTCTCTGCTGGATTTAGAGAAATTTATAGATTATTAAATAAATCAATAGCAAGAGGATTTATCTTTTGACAGGCCATACATTATATAGGTTGCTTGCTATTGTTTTTCAGGACATCTTTGAAAGTCAAGTTAATATTCAACAAAAATTATTCGTAGACATAATCGATTTTAGTTACTATTTGCTATTGTTGTATAGCACGATTGCTTTAATGAAGGGATTATGTTTGGCTTTTCATCCCCTGTTTCACACCCTCAATGAACATAAATCATTCATGTGGAGTTCTTAAGAAATTCCATTATTCTTGCAAATTATAATCATGCTTCAACTTCAACCAACGGTGAATGAGGGTTATGGCATGTCGTACACTCTTCATTGGAATGATGAAGGTCTTCTGACCACCCTTTGTACACTTCCAAATGGCATTGTCTACACAAACCACTTGCTTTTGTAATGGGCACAAGATTACCATTGGCAAGTTCAAGTTGTATCAGATCAGGTGAATGACACATCAAACATGAGTCTTCACCAAACACGTCATGTGTCACCAGATCGATCGGCGGGTGTCCGAAGAGACTATCTGTAGAACCGTGACATGACTCGCAATAAAAGTTATCGTGGTTATTAACATGGTCTCCTGCGACATGACATTTGGTACACTTCATTGGATTACCACCTGTAAAAGCTACATGGCAGGCAGAACAGTCTGATGTATCTTCCTTTACCCAACGATCTTCAGATTCGATGAATCGAGTGCCTTTATGCCTTTCTATGTAATTCAGAGGAGGCAGGATCGATATGTCACCTTCGTGGTATATGTGTACTTCTTTTGATATCGGGATTGAAAAATCAACATCTGATCTGTGACATTTATAGCAAGCTGCATTATTGATCGTGTTTTTGGCTATTATATCGGATTGACCGGTTGTGTGACAGGCTGTACATTCAACTATTTTTCTGTTTATTACAACAGTTGTACTAGAAACATAGTCACTTGTCACGAAAAATATCATGACAAAAGCGCAAAACATAATGATTACTTTCTTATTTTCCACTTGTCCCATCTCCTAAATGATTATCACGATTTGGTCTTCAAACCTCATAATTATTGCTAAATTCGACATTTTCAACACCGTGCATTGTGTTTATTTCTTCAATAATTCCTTTTGGTGCATCGCTTACAAAGAGTATTATTTCTTTTTCGCTTGTGACCATTCCAAGAAGTTCGATTCTCTGGGCATCCAGCAAGACCATAATTTCGTTGATCAAAGTCAAATTGGAAGAATAAATCAAACCCTCCTCTTCAAAATGTGCGATCGTCAGAGGCGCACTGTTCCATTCTATTCTTATAGCTTTGGTTTTTCTTTTATCGTGTTCAACTCTCAGCGTTTTAGCCAATATGATTTTTCCTTTATCGGGTGCAAAAGCATATTCACTGACAACAGAACCTACTAATAAAAAAATAATAATTGTAATTATCGGGTTATCTGTTACATATTTCATTGCAGAATCTATAATACGATTTGTTCTATCGAAGTTGATTTCAAAACTTTTGGTTGTTTGACCATGCGGGTTATGACAATCAACGCATTGCTGTAAATCCACTATTGAAGAAGTGTGACTCTCATTGTTAGATTGTTTTGAATGGCAAACATAACATAGATTTTTGCTTTCGTCAATCTCAAATTCAGCAAGATCTTTGAAATGCAGTTTGTTTTTGTAGTGGCATGTATCACATGAATTCATCCAACTATGCATACTGTCTTCAAACGCTGTTTTGATCTTTTTATGACCAATAGGATCTGGCAATCGACCGTGACAATTTTGACAATTATTTGATACGTTTATATCCAGAATACTCTCATGTGAATTGTGACAATTATCACATGAGGGAGTAGCATGACATTCCAGACATTGTTTATCGTTTCCTCTGGCTCTTGAGTGCATTTTATGTATGGTTATTTTTCCTTTATCAGAATAGCGTGAAGGTTCCCCATCTTCATAACCGTGTGCTCTTCGATGACATTTATTACATTTTTCTGTATTCAAACTTGCCGGGGTGATTTGTTCATTATGGCAATTGGTGCAGTTTATTGTACTATTGGTATGATTTGTTGAGCCGTTAACTAAGGATGCTGATTCATTCCCATCTGCCACTGCAGTCATTACTAAAAGTGATAAGACCAGACTAATTAAAATGACAGTAGTCACAAGTTCCGGTCGCATAAGACATTTCATGCAAATAGTACTTCTCCCCCAAGTTTTCATTTTTCAGTCCCATAGAAGTTATTTTTTGGTTAATATGGCACATTGTATCCGGTGCAGCACAGGTATATCGACTAGTATTTGTAAAATTATCGTACATCATTTCGTTAGATGATATTTTGGTCGTGTGATTTGCCCGCATCAGAGCAAATGTGTTATCCATGCGTTTCACTGTGTACGAACCATTTGTGTGGAAATATTCTCGCCACGAATATTGAAGTGGGAAATCATTTGGAAGTAAATAGTAATTGGTACCTATGGAATAAATATATAGGTCTGGCTGATCCGGAATTGATACAATCAAACTTGATGATGTCGTATTTCCAATTGTGGACACATATACCTTATAATAATCCCCGTATACATTATTGATCTGGACGTTTATTGTTTCCCCTTCTTGGATGCTACGAAATACGGTATTTGTGGTATTGTAAATATCCTGATGATCGGCAAAATTCATAAATTCTATTGCAACTTCAATAACAACAGAAGATGTATTTGGTAAAACTGATGCGAGCGTGACATCCACACTAACAGTTTGATCCGGCAAACCGTTTTCAATTTCAGGATACCAATTCACAATACCATTGATCGCAGTTGTATTTCCTGATATGTATGGGTCAACGAATCCAAAATCCCAGACTCTCAAGTTATGGCAGGAATAACACAATCCATTAATATCTGCGTCATAGTTCAACACATAGCTATCAATCACAATAGACTCTTTTTCCATACGATAGATATGTTGGCTGCTGTTTAACTCGATCAATTCATCTATATGACAGCTAATGCAAGTCGATTCAGCTACAATGGAATGAGTCTGGTTAAATCTCCCTACGGACGCATAGCTAAGCGTAATATAGAATAATGTGATCACTACGACCACCACTATGACGTTTTTCACTCTCATTTTTACTTCGCCTTTTTTTATTTATTCTTATTTTCAGTCATTTTGATTTTCTCTCCGTATATTTTTCAATGTAACGACAAATGAAAGCATAAAAGCCAATGCACTGGCTCCCATAAACTGCATTCCGTAGCTATAGTATGAAATGTAATTCTGGCTTTCAAGTAGAGGAACCACTGCGTAATTAGCTGAATCATATAGGTACAACAAAGATGCTGCTGTCAATATAATTGATATTGCAAGTAAATGCAATGGATTAAATTTATCCTTAAATCTTAAATTCCTGCCTTTCACTGTGTAATATATACCTTTGTCTGATACCAAGGCAAGGACGGCAACAAGTATAGCCGTTGTTACTCCTATCATGGAATAGAATGGGAAATCGCGCCAATCGTAAGCAGTGTATTGTGATTGGATTGCTTTCGTACCAATGACAGTATAGTCTTGTCCCCACAAATAAAATACAAGATTATCAACATTGACAGTTGCACCATCTGCCATAGTTTGTTGATGATGTGCAACCATCCATGGTGTGCCTGCAGAAACACCGGGTAATGGTATTCCAAGAGCTAAGATAGCGAGAATGATTGCTGCAATAGTTGGAAATGTTCCTATTTTTCGACTCATAATAATCACATCGTTTTCAAAAAGTAAATGTGGTCGGGAATATCCCGACCAATTGTTCATATTCGATTCAGTTCTTTTCTAAATTCACTTTACCCGAATTTATGTGCTTTGTACCCCCGTTCCTTCATTTACGGTTCCAATACCTGCATGACTGTGGCATCTGATACACTGTACACCTTTGTGTGCAAAGTCACTTGAGATCATAGTTATAGCTCCATTTGTGGTGTTTATAAGCTCACCACCACCATGGCTGTTTCTTATAATTACAGTATCTTCTGCTATATCCTGTCTGATAGGTTCTCCATCAGAAGTCATTGGTGGAAGCTTGTTCACGTGGCAAACACCACAAAGTTTCACCTGTTTAGCAGCATATTCTGCAGATGTGTATCCCATTTCGTGCTGGAAGAATGTGCCAGATCTTGCTTTAGCGTTCAAACCTTCGGACATTCCACCAACTGCTGCCATTCCAGTTGCAAGTTCGGTTACGTGACATAATGCTTTCTCTGGGTTTCCACATGAAGGCTTGCCACTTATGTCATCCTGGAGATATCCTCCGTTTGGTGAGTTGCCACTCAGGTCGCCCCACACATCCTTAAAGGTCACTGTTGGATTGTCCAATAATTTAAATGAGACTTTAACAAGATCGCCTGAATCATTTATTGCAGACAAATTAGCACCAGTGATTAATGTGATACCGGTTTCATTTGTTGTGTAGTCAGTACCATACAACAACTTGTCAGCACTGACACCGGTGATATTTGTGCCCAACCTTGCGAAACCAGCTTCTGGTTCAATATACACAACAGATGAAGCCTTTTCTTTCATCACGATAGCATTCATGGTTATTTTAGACTCGCCATCTGGAAGAGTTGTGAAATTATATCCTGATACAAATATCTTTTCACTGTTCGCCCACGTGTTGTGACACATCACACAACCTCCACTGATAGCTTGTGCTTGAGTTATTTCAGCTCCACCTTCTTCAGCGGCTTCGATGACTGCACCTGCAAAGTGTGCCAGGTGAGTTGTTGCGGCTAGTTCTGCTGTCTGGTCTGGGTGACACGCACCACAGTATACCGGTTCTACAATTGCATGCGTTGGGGTGAATCTCCCAATCGCTGCACTTGCTAAGCCAATACTCCCTATCACTAAGAAAACGACCAGGATCTTGGCTATTTTTATATTTACGTTTCGTTTCATTCTTTTATACCTCTTTTATATGTTTATTTTCCACTTATTCCTCCAATATTGTTTTTCCCAATGCATAGTTTTCCTCTTTTGTGCAATTTCCCCAATGCGACATGTTTACAACCCATTCTGTCGCTGAGACAAAACTCACGCTATTCGTAAATGTGCTATTGCCCCATTTTTCGAAATTTCACAATAGGTACTCGGTGAATCCACAATTCGAGGTTAGGCATCCTTACACGTTACCTACTTTCTCGATGTATGCCTTCTTCCCTATATGAAACTACCAATTGAGTATTTTAGAACAACCCACCCTATTGAGATATAATCTCATCAGGATAACTATTCCGTTTACCCTACAACCCATTGTAAAGATCAACACAGCATGCCAAATCTATTTATCTATGATTAATCTCCAAGAGATTAAAATCAAAGATAAAGATTTTAACTTGCCTCCCTACTCAAAAAGATATATTATTTAATTCTATATAACCCTTCCGACTTTAGAAACATTATCTAATTTAAAAGTTAGATTTTATATTAAATTTGAATTAAAATTCCCGATTTGAAATTCATTGGAACACACTTAATCGATTTTTCGATGACGTAGAGGGAGTCATTAGGCAGTTGATAAATGTGCTGCGGGCATGAGTGCGGAGAAGAAATGCTACTGCCAGTTGTCAACTTGCCGCGTGTTGGAGTGTGTGGATACGTGGGATGATGCCATAACAAAACTTATCCATTATGATGAAGGGTTTAGCACCCAAACTTTCCATCGTAATGAAGTGTTTGACAAATTTTGACTAAATTATGCTGCACGATTACGTTAATTTACCCACCACAACCCCTAGTCCACTGAATACGTGACCATGTTCCGATCAAGTCTCATATCAGCAGGGTCGTCCTCCACATCAAAATGAGGCACACCATATTCCTCATTCATCTCGGCAACAATAGTTTCAAAATCCGACCCTGCCATCAGTTCCCTTATGAGCACGACCATAGGCCCAATTATCTTATAATCGCAAAACCACTTGTGAAGGATAAGGTCTACTCCCTCATGTCCCACAAAATCCCGAAACGCATCCTTGTAATACATTTCACTCTTGCAGCAGTCAAGATAATACAATTGGTGCGGTCTTTTATCAGGGTGCTTAAATCCCTCTTTCATTGCTTCGGTAAATATACCCACATCATCACTCAAACTGATATGCTTGCCATATCCTGCATGGGACTTCAGGTAAATGAAATCCTCATGTATCAGCGATTCCTGCCAGAGTTCCTGTAAATCCAGTTCATAATTGCTGCCATGAACCAATCGGATACGTGCTTCAACGTCTTTGTTATCGTGGTTGAATGTCGTCCTGAATTCATTGTATCCGCGAAGACTATCTGTCATCTTGAAACCGATGTTCCTTAACTTGAGTCCTGCCCCCAGAAAAACACTGGAGTCAAAATAAGCATCCCATGGGTCAGGACCTATCAGGAGAGTAGCATTGAAAGTACCGTCTTCAAATAGCATATCATATCGGGGTGTTGTCCTTTTTTCATGATTCATGAATAGTGTTTTTTTCTTTGTTATTTATAACCTTAACGCATGAACCGATTCCGCATACATCGCTCACATAGCTCACTATTCACGTGATCAAACTCAACCGCACGTTGATATCATCAATATCAAAATCATTGGGGTCAAAATCCCAACCAATCCATTCGATCATATCCTCATACCTCAGATCATCCGGGTCTTCAAGAACATCCAAAAGATAATGATAGCCACCAATCCCGCCGCAGTCCTCAGGCGGACAGGCACGTTTGCCTTTAATACACACAGGATAATGCACATCAGGGTAAGATGTCAGGATTTTTTCAACCAGTATATCATGTTCCCATGAATCGCCAAAATCATACATATAGGAGAATTTGTTTCCCTCCTCCAATATCAACTGGTTCAATTTAACGGTTCTTTCATCTCTCGAATTAAATACATTATCAGAGTCAGATTCACCATAATATTCACCATCTACAAGGAACATGTGGGGATGAGAGTCACTCCATCCCATAGCATTCTGTAGAATCAGGTGAAACTTTGACATTGTAATGTCACCCATAACCAAAATTCTTCTCCAGATAGGCGGCTTTGAATGAGCCAGTGTCACTTTTAACAAATACACCTCAACATCATTTGTTTCTTCTTCTATTACTGCGTCCGCATCCCAATTGATTATAGCATCATCTTCAATTGATCCCATTGATTCACTATACGCAAATTTAATAGCATGCCTGCTGACCTCGGTGTAGAATATGCCCATCACCGCATCAAAATCATTCTTGCTGTCCCAGAACTTCGGCGTGCCAAGTCGCTTAATAATGGCTGCCGGCACATCAGGAGGGGAAATGTCAACTGAAAAAGACTCAAGTTCCTTTCCGCTCCAGAAATCACCAACGGATAGTTTAGCACCGTTTCCAGCATCCCCACTATCTTCCCCTTCTGCGCCCCCTATTTCATTTGTATCCACAAAAAAATCTGATCGTTTTTCCGACTCAGAAGGACTTTCAGTCACCATCGTACGACTCTTGCGAAGTGCCTCCGTAATCTCCTCCTGCGTCCGCCCCCTGAGATTAAAAAGTATAAAGGGATCTCGGTCAAACTCTTCAGCAATGATATAATATACCGCTGCAATGTGTTTACAAGGATTTGCACTATCAGGACAGGAACATCTGGTCTTGATGCTTTTAGACGAATCAGGGAACAGGGAGACGCCTGCTGAATTGAAAGCATCTTCAATATCATGTGGCATCTCGCCTGCAAGCAGTTTTGCAGCGAAAATAGCCTTTTGTGACATTGCTTTGATCACATTGTCCCAATTCTCATCCGTGAAAGGTTGTACCTCTATTGTCACCGAGTATGGTTTTGGGATCGAGCCCTGCGCCTTTGCTTCGACCTTACCGGGCATGAGATTGAACTCAAGCACCTGCCCCTTCCTTGCATATTTCTTTCCGCGATCAAGACGACTGCTCCAGCCAAAAGATTCAAGGATGCTAACCCAGCGTTTGGACCACCATGTGTCCCCGATGCTTCCCCTCTTGCTTTTGGCTTTGATGCCGCCCTCCACTTCAATAGGAGTTGACGGAGTGTAACCGCCCCAGTAATAGTAGTTACTCATCAAACACCGCCTCGCGCCTCAATGTGAACATATCCCGCAGCTGTTCAGGGCTCATCTCTGTAAGCCATCCTTCACCAGTACCTATCACGTTCTCTGCAAGTGCTTTTTTGCTCTCGATCATCTCATCGATCCGTTCTTCAAGAGTCCCGTCGCAGATGAACTTGTGAACCTGAACATTCTTTGTTTGTCCTATACGGAATGCCCTATCAGTAGCCTGGTTCTCAACTGCCGGATTCCACCAGCGATCAAAATGGAACACATGATTTGCGCGGGTAAGGTTCAAGCCCACACCTCCGGCTTTAAGCGAGAGGATGAATATCTGGGGGCCACCTTCTTCTGAAAAACGGCTAACCATCTCATCTCTTTTTTTCTGGGTGATCCCGCCGTGCAAAAAGAGTACCTCCTGACCAAATTCCTCTTGCAAATGCTTTTTTAACATCTTCCCCATTTCAGCAAACTGGGTAAAAACCAGCGCAGCATCTCCCTCGGCAAGCACTTCTTCCATCATCTCTGTAATGCGTTTCAACTTGCCTGAGCGCCCCCGCAGTGCCGAACCATCGCCAAGGTACTGTGCCGGATGATTGCATAATTGCTTTAATCTCACCAATGCCGAGAACACCATGCCTTTGCGGTCAATTCCCTCTGAATTCCCGATCTTGTGTAGCATGTCCTTGACAACTGCCTCATAAAGTGTTGCCTGCTCTTTTGTAATGTTGCAGTGCACTTTTGTCTCAATTTTATCAGGCAGGTCTTTTATGATCGTAGGATCGGTCTTTAGGCGGCGAAGAATGAACGGCTGAACAGTATTGCGAAGCCTTATCCCTGCCTCTTTATCGTTATATCGTTCAATCGGCAATGCAAAGTTGCGATAGAAACCTTTCGGGGAGCCAAGGTAACCGGCATTTAGGAACTCCATGATTGACCACAGTTCAGACAATCGGTTCTCCACAGGCGTTCCGGTCAGAGCGACGCGATAACCGGCATTTAGTTTTCGCACTGCGAGAGATTGCTTTGTGAGCCGGTTCTTGATATTTTGTGCTTCATCAAGTACAACAGCGTTCCATTCGACCTGTGTAAGTGTATCAATGTCCCTGTGGACAAGTCCATAGGTGCTGATTACAAGATCGTATTCTGATACCTGTGTGAGGAATTCCATCTCTTTCCTGCGATTGATGCCATGATGCACCAAAACCCGCAAGGACGGCGCAAACCGCATCGCTTCTCTGTACCAGTTTCCAACAACGGAAGTTGGACATACCATCAGGCTTGGTTTGTCTACACCATCTTTTTTATCCTGTAATAAGAGTGCAAGCATTTGTATGGTCTTTCCCAGTCCCATATCGTCTGCAAGGCAAGCCCCGAGCCCATATTGCCGCATAAATGCAAGCCATGAAAATCCTTTCACTTGATAAGGTCGTAATTCCCCCACAAATTCGTCAGGCTGCGGCAGTTCTGTTATCCCTGCATTGCCTGACAACCTGTCAAAAACCTGTGAAATCCATCCTGATGCAGAGTAACTGACCGGAAGACCGGATTGTGGATTAAATTCGGCTATGCCTAACCTTACGGCTTCTGAAAGTCTCATCTCCCCGGATCTGCGGGATTTGAATAGTTTGAGGGCTGCTTTGATCTCTTCGTTTCCCATCTCCATCCATTGTCCGCGTATGCGTACAAGTGGCATCTTGAGGTTTGCAAGGTATTCAAATTCCTCTTCACTTATTGACTCGCCGCCAAGAGCGATCTGCCAATCATAGTCTATTATCGAATTGAAATTGAATATACTCGTGCCAGCCTTGGGGTCACCTTTTGGTTTGAGGTTCAATTTCATGCCAAGTTGCGATTTTGCGGTTCCTTTACTCCACCACGAAGGTGCAAGAACACTAAATCCGCTATCTGTTAGTAAGGGTGCAGCTTCTTTTAAAAATGTATATGCCTGCTGTGTGGTCAGGTATACAGATTCGGGTCTTGCACTGTTGAGACTGTCTTCGATGGGTGGGAATAGTTGTGAGGCTTTGCCAAGGTCGGCGAGAAGTTTTTCCTGTGGATGATCGAACTTGCGGTTTAGATATTGAAGGGTGCTGCGGGATTCGTTCCAGACATATTCGGCAGGTGCAAGTAGACTGGGGTCGTCCGATGCCTGAAGGAAATAATGTAATGTCCATGTATCTGATTCGACCCCTACATTTTCATCTGCAATATGATATGCATTTTCAGAGACATATTCATCTTCAATTTCATCATCTTCCATCTGCATATCGTTGTTCTGTGGTGGCTCAAGACGGAAACACGTTCTAAAGTCTGATTTTTCGATCTCGTCGATCGGGGATCTCCATAAAAGCATTCCTTCGGACAGGTTCTTTAATTTTGAAGTTGGAGCTTTTATGGGCTCCCCTGTTGTCAGGGACCTCAACCATGCTTCAGAAAAACCTGTTTTTTTCGATTTTGTTATTGTTTTTAGATTCATCTCTGAGAAGGGAATCCAGTTTCGAACACAATTGTCAATTGCTGCATTTAGGTAATCGGACAGTAACGCTTTACCGGATACGGGAATATTTTCGACAAATGATGTGCAAACAGGTGGCATCGAGCGTGAAAGCATTGACATGTGTGTCCGCTCCTCATCTTCACTTAGCACATACTGCCATCTGGCATAGGCTTCCCCTTTTTTTGTATCGGATGCAATTAGACTCGGTATGAAATGTTGTTTTGAGAGAAGTTCCATTGCAAATTTAGAGGCTTTACTCCAATATCGCAGGTCTGTTCCAATGGTATAACCATCGGTTTCCATCCATGCCCCGGTGAATGAGCTAAACAATAACACAGCATGTTGCGGTGGGATGCACAAACCGTTTATTTTCCAATAAGCCATCTGAGCAGATTCTTCATTATTCTCACTCTCATCTTCCAAAAATATGTCAGGCGAAGGTTGCGGGTATTTTGAAAATGAAGGCAATAGAAATGTCGCATCCGCAGAATGTGCTTTTTCATCAATACCGGCGCCATATTCCAGGTCAAGTGATTCTATTATATTCAGAAGATCTTTGTCGGTAGCCTGGAAAATATGAGTGCGCGCTTCGCCGGAAACTCTCTTTGGAGGGCGTCCCCTGCGTTTGAGGGGTTTGGATGAATCTTCTCCCCACAGGAAGAATTGTCCTTGATCTGCCACTGAGGCTGCCGGTTTCCATGTCCCGTGTAAGACGATCATACTTGAGAATAACTTGAGTTTTTGTTAGATAAAGTTATTCTTTTGTGGGGGTTTGTTTATAAAATCGAATTATGCCCAGACTTTGTATAGATTCCTGATTTTTTACACAGGATGTCAATTCAGGACTTAAAGCAATAAATCGTTTTATTCAAGTATATGAAGACCCTGTACAATTCAGTACAGGGACAGTTATTGCAACGGTGGTGCGTTGGGTGCATTCTTTGAATATCTTGAATCAAAAAAACATAACTTCTTTATATATAATGCTATAGATGAACATAAGTTAGATGAACATAAGTTAGATGTACTATGTTAGGCGAAAGACAAGTGATTGAATTATAAAAATAGAAGAAATAAAGAAGTTCATGGAGATTGCTAAAAATGCAGATGTCATAATTAGTGAGAATCAATTAGAAATAATTGATCGTGGATGTCCACATTCGCCATTTAACCTTA
>JAMJFS010000037.1 GCA_023544565.1 Methanosarcinaceae archaeon | reverse complement strand
GCTTTTTCTTTCAATTCTAATATCTTTTCGGCGGTTCCAAGGTACTTTTGCTACACTTGCTTGGGTTTGCCATCAACTCTGGCCATTTCCACGGCATACCAATAGGTATGACCTTTGATGTTCTTCTTCTTCAGTGATATTATATTATATTATTAGGTCATACATACATAGATAGATATCATTTTAATCAGTATCAATAAGAGCATTATATTTATATTAAAAGTTAGGCTATACATCGGTGAAATTGCAACAAAGTCGCATACTAACGATTTTCAATGAAAATTAGACATCAATTCGTATATCTTTGAAAGTCAAGTTAGAAGTTAAAAAAATGAGGGCATTATAGATAAATAAAGGTACAGATAGTGGTTTTAGGTGTAAAACTAGTTCTCAAAGATGGGATACAAACACAACGATCGTATTTATGGGCAATTCCATGACCTTCTCGCTTAGAAAAATTGAGAGTATGCTCTGTGGACTAGGGGTTTTAAATTCTACAAAACTTGTGTTGTTTAGTTGACGTCGTATAACTAATCATCAAAATTCACTTTGATAAATTCACATGATAACCGCCCAAACAACAACAAATATTTATCACCTCACACCTTTTCTATAAAAGATACCATGACCTTCAGAAACTTCATTGACCAACTAAGATCTACAGGCAAACTTATCGAGATCACACATCCCGTATCCTCAAAATTCGAAGCGCCCGCAATTGCGAAAGAAAAAGGCGCACCCATCCTGTTCCATGACGTTGACGGCAAAAAAGCAGTCATGAACCTGCTCGGATCACGGGATGAACTTGCAGCCATGTTCGGTGTTCCAAAGGACGGGATAATCGAACGACTTGCCAACGTCTCGCCAGACGGTGAGACAAAGATCGTTTCGGATTCACCTACTAAAGAGGTTATAGAGACCGATGTCGACCTAACCACACTTCCGATAATGAAACACTTCGAGCGTGACGGTAGCGCATACATCACAGCCGGCATAGTGGTATCAGAATATGACGGCACCATGAACGCATCCATCCACAGGCTCATGGTCATTGGAAAAGACAAACTCGCTGCACGTCTCGTACCGCCACGGCACACATACCTGCTTCACAAGAACGCTGCTGCAAAAGGAGAAAAACTCCCAATCGCCATCGTACTTGGTGCAGACCCCACCATCACATTCGCAACAACCACCCGCGTGTCCGTTGGCAAGGAATTCGAATACGCAGCCGCACTTCGCGGCAGTCCTGTAGAACTGTTCGAGTGCGACAACGGCATCAAAGTACCGCATGCGGAGATCGTGCTTGAAGGTTATGTCGACCCCTTTGAGGTCGCAGACGAAGGACCTTTCGTAGACATCACAGGAACATACGACCATGTACGCAAAGAGCCGGTCATACATATCACAAAGATCATGCACCGCAAAGACCCCATATATCACGGAATACTGCCGGCAGGCGCCGAACACCTTCTCATGATGGGTGTGCCGTACGAGCCAAAGATATACAACGCGGTCGGCGAGGTCACAGCAGTTCGCAATGTCGTCCTCACAGAAGGCGGATGCTGCTACCTCCATGCTGTCGTGCAGATCGATAAACAGACAGAAGGCGACGGCAAGAATGCCATCATGGCAGCCTTTGCCGTACATACAAGCCTCAAACACGTCGTAGTCGTGGACGAAGATATCGACATCTTCAATCCAAACGACGTCGAATTCGCAATTGCCACACGTGTCAAAGGTGATTCAGATATTATGATAATCCCCGGAGTACGTGGAAGTTCACTTGACCCGAGAGGCGCACCTGATGGCACCTCCACAAAAGTCGGTATCGATGCCACCAAGGTACTTGCAAACGTCGAAGACTTCGAACGTGCGAAGATGCCACAGGAGTGAGCATTTCACATGCACCTCACAAAAGAAGAAGAGCGGACACTGGGCGGTGAAGACGGGGAAACACTGCAAAAAGCGATTGAGATACTGGTCGCACTCGGTGACATCTACGGTGCAGACCGCCTCATTCCCATAAAAAGCGCACAGATCGCAGGCGTATCCTACAAAACCATAGGCGATGCCGGACTTGAATGGATATCAGACCTTGAAGGAAAGGTCAAAGTGCCATCGATCCTGAATCCTGCCGGAATGGACCTGCAACTCTGGGATGAGATGGGAATATCCCTACAGTTCGCACAAAAACAGCAGAAGATCATCAAAGCATACGAAAAACTCGGTGTGACCTCAAAGTGCACATGCACACCTTACTATCTTGACAATTTCACACTCAAATACGGCGACCATGTAGCATGGAGTGAATCCTCAGCAGTATCCTATGCAAACTCAGTTCTAGGCGCACGCACGAACAGGGAAGGCGGACCATCCGCACTATCAGCCGCACTTATCGGAAAGACCGCGAACTTTGGCTATCATCTTGATGAGAACCGCGAACCTACCATCTCCATAACTATCGAATGCGACCTAACCGGTTCGGACTACGCTGCACTCGGCTACATCGCAGGTAAAACTGTCGGAAGCAGGGTGCCATTGTTCTTCCTCCAAAACGAGCCCGAAGGAGATGAACTCAAAGCACTCGGTGCCGCAATGGCAGCATCGGGTGCCGTTGCCCTGTATCACGTGGACGGTGTCACACCCGATGCACGTAAGATGAAGTACGGGATAAACAATGAGAACATAATAATCGAAGAAAGCCAGATCCGTGAGGTTTACGACAAGATACCTGACAACACAGCACAAACTGATGTCGACATAGTCGCTTTCGGATGCCCGCACTGCTCGGCTGATGAACTGGCACATATCGCACGGCTGCTTGATGGTAAACAGGTCGAGAAAGATGTATGGGTATGCACATCTCGCGAAGTGGCAGAGCGCTACCCCCAGTTCGTTGACAAGATCGAAAAAAGTGGTGCTTTTGTGGTATGTGATACCTGCATGGTAGTATCACCGGCCAGCGAGAATTACAAACTCATGATGGTTAACTCTGGCAAAGCATTGTCCTATGTCCCGAGCATGTGCAAAGTGCCTGCAAGATTCGGCACTATTGAAGACTGCATCAAAGAAGCACTTAAAGGAACAGGAACGTGATGCAAATGGGAACAAAGATCAAGTGCCGCAGTATCTCAAGAGGTGTTGCACAGGGCAGGGTACTAATATCCCATGATGCCATCTCATTTCTTGGGAACGTTGATCCAAAAACAGGGATTGTTGTCGAACAGGAGCATGAACTCTACGGCACATCCATTAAGGACAGGGTGCTGGTATTCCCACATGGCAAAGGTTCGACCGTTGGTTCTTATGTACTATACCAGTTGAGCAAGAACGGTGTCGCACCATCTGCAATGATAAATATCGAATCCGAGCCCATTGTGGCTGTCGGTGCGATCATATCCAACATTCCGCTTGTAGACAGAATGGAAATCGACCCTTATGAAGTGCTTGAAGATAATGTAATGGTGAAGATAGACAGCCAGAACGGATATGTCGAAATCATAGATGAATGCTACAAATTGGATTAAAAGAACAATGCCACACGATATAAAAAAAGGTATATCAGAAAAAGTGCCAGATGGTGCAACACCTACTGATACGGACGAAATTGAACTGTCAGATGAAAAGTTTGAGGAGTTGTACGACCGGATCGAATCCGTTTTTCAAATATACGATGTGGCATCGGACGAGGGAACATTGTTTTTTTACGGTATCCCAAATGAAGACCTGAAAGAGATATACCATAAGTTATGGATACCATTTGCAGAACTTGGATACCAATTCACGATCAAATATGAACTTGGTGAACACATACTGATCGCATCTCCCATAATCGAAAAACCGGAACGTGTATGGATCAATGCCATGCTTGCGATCATTACGATATTCACCACTATGCTTGCAGGTGCAACAATGTTTGGCGTTGACCTTGCCAATAACCCATCACAATTCACACAGGGTTTGCCGTTTGCGCTCGCCATCATGACTGTTCTTGGTTCTCATGAGATGGGGCACTATATTGCAGCAAGAATGCACGGAATGCGTACCTCACTCCCATATTTCATACCATTCCCAACATTTATCGGGACAATGGGAGCGATCATAAAACACAGGGGCCCGATACCGAGCAGGAAAGCATTGTTCGACGTGGGCGTTACAGGTCCGCTTGTCGGCCTTGTCGCATCGATCTTTGTTACAATAATAGGACTAAACCTTCCGGCAGTGGTACCCCCGCAGGATATGCTCATGATGGAATTACAGAATCCACCACTGTTCGAGATGCTAGTGAACCTCGTAGGTTCGGTTGGCGAATTCATTCATCCGGTTGCATTCGCTGGATGGGTTGGAATGCTTGTCACCCTTTTGAATCTTTTGCCATCAGGACAACTTGATGGCGGTCATGTCCTCCGTGCGATGATGGGTGAAAAAGCGAAATATTTTTCCTCGATTATGCCCTATGTATTACTAATGCTCGGCATATATGTGAGCTTTGTAATGAAACAGAATGGATTCATCTGGGTGTTCTGGGCACTATTCCTGTCACTTTTTGCAGCAGCCGGACATCCCACACCACTCGATGATGATATAGAACTTGACAGCACTCGAATGGCGGTCGGAGTACTTACATTCGTTCTCGGAATACTTTGTTTCACCCTTGTTCCGTTCACGATCGTACCCGTAACGTAATGGATGAGTGAAACAAACTGATATTTGCGAGCGTGAGATTACATGGATATCTATTTTCGATGGAACAAGAAAAATTCGTACAGCATTGCTGCACTTGCCCCCTTGGTTCCGAAAGCATCCATTGTTAAAGAACCAAAGGACGGGATCATGCTGTACAGTTTCGTCACAAAACAGGCAGCATCTGTTTTTCAGGAAGTCAGCAATGCCACCACTGATTCGATATTCATAGCAGGCGGCCCACATCCGTCCGGCGCACCTGAAGAGACACTTGAACATTTCGATTATGTTGTGATAGGTGAAGGGGAGGATACACTTCCCCATCTATTAAAAACTCTCGAAACCGGAGAGGATGTGAGTCAGGTCAAGGGGATCGCATACAAAGAACCGGGCGGCAAGATGGTACAAACCGGCAAACGTAACGACATTGACCTGAACAACTACCCATGTTTTGACCCGAAAACACTCCTCTCGCCTATAGAAATTAGCAGAGGATGTCCGTGGAATTGCAAATACTGCCAGACCCCTCGACTTTTTGGAAAGAAGGTGCGGCACAGGAGTATCGATTCGATCGTAAAGTGTACAAAACATTACGATGACCTTCGGTTTACGTCCTCGAATGCTTTTGCGTATGGTGGCGATGGAATACATCCTCGTTTTGACAAGGTTGAAAAACTGCTCTCCACACTTCACAAAATAAAAGATAAGAACATCTATTTTGGCACGTTCCCGTCTGAAGTGCGACCTGAATTCGTTACTGATGAGGTTCTGGAAATGATAGGCTGGTACTGCACCAATGAAACACTCAGCCTTGGTGCACAGTCAGGCAGCGATCGAATGTTAAAATCAATGTGGAGAGGTCATACTGTTGACGATGTTATCGTGGCAGTTGAGAGATGTACAAGTCACGGGATAACGCCAAATGTTGATCTCATTTTCGGCTACCCTGACGAAACTGAACAGGACCAGCAGGACAGTTTAAAACTAATCGAATTTATCAACAAAAAAGGCGGCAGTGTGCGCGCGCACTATCTGACACCCTTGCCGGATACTCCGTATGCGGATGTGGTGCCTTCAAAAATTGGCAGGGATGTTAAACGAATACTTGGCAAAATGGCGCTTGAGGGGAAATTGACAGGAGTTTGGGAGTGATGATACTAAAGATGCATTTATTTATTTATTTATTTATTTGAATAGTAAACATTTTTAGTATTTTTGAATATGTAGTGAAATATAGGGCGTAAATATTTTTTTCGGAATACATAACTGATACAAACGCCGCAGGCGGCGCGTTCCTGCTCCACTGACCCTCGGGAAATATTTGTATCATTCGGATTGATTGTAATGTATAATTTGAAAAATTAATCTTCAACGAAAATGGCGCTTAATGATATAAGACAATTCACTTTGTTCCAGTATATATGTATAAAATAATCGAGTCCAAGTTAATGCGAATGAAATAAGCATTTTCTAGATTAAATGCGAAAATACGATATATTTATTGGTAATGGCGGGATATGCCGCCTGCGGCGGATTGAATCGGCTTTTAAAGTTGCTAAGCAAATATTGTCTTCCATAATTTGCACATCTGTTCATGGGTTGAAAATCAACATTTTCTATGGCAACTTTACACTCTCAAAATTTCCATCAAAAAATACAAACAATTCGATCTTCCCACCTTTTTTAAATCGCCTCATTTCTCGATCATATACTCCTTGTACATGTTTCAGCCCCTCTTTCTTGAAAAGTTTATCAATGGTATTTAAAAACGAAATCTGCTGGTTGAGATGTCCTGCCTCATATTCCTTGATGTCTGCTGCAATCTTCTTGCAATCATCGTCGTCGATGTCTGTATGATAGTTTCCGTGCTCGTTCAAACCGCTTATCTGGCGCCACTCAAGATTGCCACCCTCATCGGCTTCATAGTGCAGCATATATGGATACAACCTGCAAATGCTCAGACGGGAATCATATATTTCGCAGCGACCATTTGTTAAAAATATACATGAGCCATCCGGCTTGGTCTTTAACGCATAGCCTGACACATAGAACCTACCATTCTGGTCGCAAAACTCGTAATAGGGTGCGGGAGTGAGCACTGATGGATCGATCTTTTTCAGCAGAGCAGTGTCCTTGTCCAGCAAAAATACGTGATCATTGAACTCATTTGTGCAACAGCGACCGCATAGATCGCATTCGAACCCGACCTCTTTGATGATATCCACCAATTTGTCATCTGGATAGGCAAGCATGTCCTCAAGTTCATTTTTGGTTTCAACCAATCGCATTTCTATCAATGATCTTTTGATGTTGTTCAACTCCGGTGTATTTGTGTGTATCAATGACTGAACTACGATCTTGTTTGACTAATAATTTGTGTTAATTCATATAAATATGGGTAGATTCCGAGGATTCTGATTTTGAATCCCCGCAAGGTTTAATAATAAGCATCACATCTTATGGTAAAATCAACAGGCATATAGTCATATCATTTACAATAAAATTATTCAAATTATATAATGAGGATTTATAATGGGCAAAACCGGCAGCATTGAATGGGTAAAGATCAAAGGACGAAACGGCAGAACTATCAAGGTCGAGAATAAAGCAGCACTAAAGGCACATTCCGGGCCTATGCAGAGATATAGATCCGGCGGCTCTAAAAGACGTTATATAAAACGTTCGATAAAAGCGCTCGTAAAGTGAGTTAACACTCACATTCTCTTTTTTTGATTTTTTATTAGTATATCATTGATAGAATAATATAGTCCGAGTCAATCTGAGCATGAGCGAAGATTTTCTCGTAGTATATGATCTATAAGATTATGTAGTCCAAGTTAATGCGAACGAAGTGAGCATTTTCTTGCAGCACATAATTTATATGTGCAGAACTTGCTAACCGCTTAGTTATTGCTCTGTTAAAAATAGATTATTCCCCGAGTTCTTTCGAACGCTCTGACGAAGCGATCACAGCATTCATAAATGCCGCGCGGATACCATGTTCCTCTAGTTCACGTATGGCACGTATAGTAGTACCACCAGGAGATGCTACCATATCCTTTAGTTCTCCAGGATGCATTTTGGTCTCAAGAACCATCTTTGCAGCACCAAGAACTGTCTGGGCAGCAAGTGTAAGTGCGCTGTGGCGATCAAGCCCTTCATAGACCGCACCATCTGCCATAGCCTCAATAACCGGAAAAATGAACGCAGGTCCACTGCCGGAAAGTCCGGTAACAGCATCCATCAAGTGCTCAGGAACAACGATCGCACTTCCTACTGCCCTAAATATCGCAAGTGCGATTTCGGTATCATCGATAGAAGCGCTCGCACCCGGACTGATTGCAGATGCAGCCTCTGAAACTGTTGCAGCAATGTTTGGCATGACCCTGATAACCCTGATGCCCGTATTTAATCCATTCTCAATGTCTGCAAGTGGCACACCGGCAGCAATTGATATCACAAGTTTATCTACTGTAACGGATTCTTTAATACCCGAAAGTATTGCCGCCAATATCTGAGGCTTTACAGCCAATATCAGTATGTCAGAATTTGAAACCGTGACTTTATTGTCAGTAGACACGTTGATACCCAGATCAGTACCCAATCTCTTAAGTCCCGCCTCATAGACATCACTTGCATATATATTGCTACTATCTACTGCCCTTGCATTGATAATACCACGAATTAATGCCTCGCCCATCTTTCCGGCACCGATAAAACCTATCCTTTTGTTTGTTAAAGTCATAATAATACCTTGTTCAACATGTCAATGAAATCTAACGATTGTTTAAAGAATTAAAACGCATCACATTCATACAATTGCTCTTTATAGGGACTAATGTTTTTATCCCAGTCTCTGCGCTCATAGTAAATATAAAGCATATTCTCATAAAAATTCCGATCAATAATTACCACAAATTAATTCTATAACTATAAAATGGTTTATTTTCGTTTGATCTTCACAATATCTCCAAGAGTTGTCCCCTTGTTCAAACTTTCGCCGCTCCAGTTAGATTCACCTGTACGTTCCGTTAGTTTGATATCAAGCGTTCGTTCGAGTTTTTTGAGAATTGAATCTTCCGGTGTAATTTCACCGCGCTCTATCTTCTTGAGAAGAGATGCTTTTTCTTTGATCTTTTCAGCTAGTTGCTCTTGTGTCCAGCTATGGCTTCGGCGTGCATCCCGAATAACTGTTTCATAGTCATCAACAAGTTCGTCGCTCATTGCCTCAAGTTTTCTTGTTGTGGAACGTCTTGTAGGCATACTGCGTGCAACAGGCGCTACCTTTCTTGATACGGGTGTGCGCTTGTTTGTAACAGTGCCAAGTTGTGAGCATTTGCCGCACACATCCAGTTCACTACCATCAATAGTAACTTTGACAGATCCACCGTGTATCTCTGAACCGCATATTTCACATTCCATATCTCATCAACTCTTGAAATATATGCTATAAGAAATCCTCGATTTGTTCGGATTTACTTAACTGTATAATTCTATTATTTATAATCTACAAGAATTTAGATTTTATCAAACGAATAGTAAGACTTAATTAAACTAATATCTTTTTATATAGAAATCACGTCGAAAATGATATATACCGTTTGTGCTTAAATAATATTCGGAGCTTCCATGAGCGAAACTACATATCGTGAGAAAAAAAGGAACAACTACGACATGACCAACGTAGGTTCGGATTATAATCAAGTTGAGGTTAATAGCGATGAAGAATTTTCTAAATATATGCTGGATCGAATGAAACAGCTGGAAGCACGAAACAATTTTTTAAGAGAGCAATGTGATCAGATCAAATCTGAAAAGCGTTTTGTAGAGAATCAGAAACTCAAGTACGAACGTGAGATCCGTAAGATGCAGTCTGAGATCGATCGCTTGAAAACAGCACCCCTTATCATCGGGACAATTCTTGATGTGGTGGATCATGACAAGGTGCTGATAAGAAGCACTACAGGTCCACAATTCATGGTAAATGTGTCCCAGTACATCGACGATGGTGCTCTTGTAGTGGGTGCAAAAGTGGCTTTGAACCAGCATACTCTGGCAGTCGTGGAGGTAATTCCGCCTACTGAAGAGTTGATGGTTAGTGCCATGGAGATCGTGGAATCACCGGAAGTAGATTATGATCAAATCGGCGGACTTGATGAGCAGATACAGGAACTTGTAGAATCTGTTGAACTTCCCCTCACGAAACCAGAGACCTTTAAGCGTATAGGCATCACGCCACCAAAAGGAATACTTCTACATGGCCCGCCCGGCACTGGTAAAACAATGCTTGCAAAGGCTGTTGCCAACAGGACGGATGCTACTTTTATCAGGGTAGTGGGTTCGGAACTTGTCCAGAAATACATCGGAGATGGTGCAAAACTCGTGCGCGATATTTTCGAGATGGCAAGGAAAAAGGCACCAAGTATAATATTCATTGATGAACTGGATGCAATTGCGAGCATACGATTGAACGAATCAAGCGGAGCAGACCGCGAAGTACAGCGCACCTTAATGCAACTATTATCCGAGATGGACGGGTTCGATAGTCGTGGTGATGTACGAATAATCGCAGCGACAAACCGACCTGATGCACTTGATCCTGCAATACTGCGCCCTGGCAGGTTTGATCGTGTTGTAAAAGTGCCGATGCCGAATATTGAAGCCAGGGAACATATTATCAAGATACATGTAAAGAACATGACAATTTCGGATGATATTGATTTCAGGCGTTTGGCAAAACTCACTGAAGGTTCAAGCGGAGCAGACCTTAAAGCCATTGCAACAGAAGCAGGTATGCTTGCTGTGCGTGCGGATAAACTGTCAGTGGAAATGAATGATTTCCTTGATGCTGTTGAAAAGGTTTTAAAATCCATACACTCATCAGAAGGAACACACCCAGAAGCAATGTTTGTCTGATATTGCTTTTGGATATAGTGTCCGGGTTAACTACTTTTAGAATATGTTACTAATAAGTTAGTGTGAACTCCGGATTCCATATTAAACCAGAGATAAGAATACTTGGAATAGATGATTCTGCACTTATCAGCGATAGTATTACGATAATCGGTGCAGTCTTTCGCGGCGGAGAGTGGCTTGACGGCGTGCTGCGCTCAGAGATCACGCGCGATGGAATGGATGCCACGGATACTATTATTAATATGGTCATCTCGACCAAACACTATTCACAGATTCGTGTCATTATGCTCGATGGAGTGACGTATGGAGGATTTAATCCGGTCGATATTGTGCGCATTTATGAAGAAACGGATCTGCCTGTTATTGTCATCATGCGCGCATGTCCTGATCTTGAAAAGATCGAAGCTGCATTAAAATATCTCACCCAGCCACATAAAAGGCTTGAGATAATTCAGCGCGCAGGCAGGATCACCAGAGTTGGCACAAAGGATGGCTTAAACCCGATATACATACAGTGCGCCGGAATTGACAGGGAGGATGCGCGCAGGATCGTACAACTGGCATCTACAAGGAGTAATGTCCCGGAACCCATAAGGGTTGCACATTTGATCGCAACAGGTGTTGTTTGCGGAGAGTCACGGGGGAAGGCTTAGTTTGAAGTTTATGGTTCAGAAGCATTCTATCATGTGCAGATGTTTAAACTCAATGAATACATTGATTTAGAGGGAGAAAGAAGGAGTTACATATAAATTTTGGGTTATAATTTTTCAACTGTCAAAGTTGGGTTATATATTTGGCAACGGCATGCCCTACATCTTCGGTGGATGATGTTCCGCCAAGTTCCGGTGTCATGATCCCCTGTCCAAGAACATAGTTCACAGCATCTTCTACAAGTGAAGCACTTTTTGTATCCCCTCGCCATTCCATCATCATTTTTACACACAGGATTGCTGCAATCGGATTTGCGATCCCTTTTCCTGCAATATCGGGTGCACTCCCGTGCACGGGTTCGAAAAATGCGTATTTTTCACCTATATTGGCACTTGGTGCAAGCCCCAAACTTCCAACAAGTGCAGCTGACATATCGCTCAATATGTCCCCGAAAAGATTGGTTGTTACCACAACATCATATTTTTGTGGTGATGTGATAAGACTAAATGCCATTGAATCGACCAGAGCATCGTTATGTGTGACCCCTGCATCGTCTGCGACACTGCGGCATGTGTCCAAAAAGAGTTTGTCGGATTTCAACACATTGGATTTGTGAACAATGGTAATCCTGTTCTGCCGTTGTTTTGCAAGTTTGCACGCATATTCGGCTATGCGTTTTGACCCTTTTCGCGTGATGACCCTTGTCGTATAAGATACATCGTCATGCAGTTCCTCAATACCCGAATACATCCCCTCGGTGTTCTCTCGCACGATAACAAGATCAAAATCATTTCTGCCCGTGACACCTTTAATGCCAGCAAGCGGTTTTATGGGGCGTATATTTGCATAGACATCAAGTTCTTTGCGGATCGTCAGTAGCACACTTTTATAATTTAGGTCAGGAGGTGTCGTAACAGCGCCAAAAAGGACACAGTCACATTCTTTCAATGTAGTGATGTCCTCATTCGTAATTGCGGTGCCGGTCCTCTCCCACTTGCCGTATCCAAGTTCAAGCGGCACTTTTTCGATATCAAGTCCGAGCGCATCAAGCACTTCAACTGCTGCGGGAATCACTTCTTTCCCGATTCCGTCACCTTCGATAATTGCAAGTTTCATTATGTTCACTTATTCCATGCGGTTGTGATTATGGCTATGATTGGATTATAATTAAAATTTGATGATTATTAATATGTATTTGATGCCGAAGTAACAACACGCCGCAGGCGGCACGTTACATGACGAATCAATAAATGTATACATTAATTCAATTATCTAATATCTTTTTTCATTGTATATAGAGGCTGTCCAACAATCCAAAATCACAGATAAAAGAAGGACAAAT
>JAMJFS010000036.1 GCA_023544565.1 Methanosarcinaceae archaeon | reverse complement strand
ATTGTTGGACAGCCTCTATAATCTATAGGATTATGTACTCCGAGTTAACGCGAACGAAGTGAGCGTTTTCTCGTCTCAATTTTGGAAAGATACATCTATCGAATTATTAACTAGAAAAAAAGAAGGGCATAAAACGCGCCCTCAAAAATGATTTAAATTACTTGTTGTACTGTCCGCAACCGCCGCCATTACAACCGCCTGCACCTGCGCCACCGTTGCGGTAACCTGTGCCATCACGCGGACCATTTCCGCAGTTTCCGGCTCCATAGCCGTCACAGTAATCGTTGATACCGTCGCCGTCTTCGTCAACTAAATTGTCGCATGCGCCGTCGCCATCATCATCAACAAATCCTGCTCCCTGTCCCTGACATCCATAGACAGGTGCAGCATCTACACTGGATGCATTATCTACTGCCGCAGCAGTACCAACCACTATTAGCATAAGAAGAACTGCAAATCCATAGTAAATTGTGTTATTCATATTGTTTACCTCACTGTTTTAGTTTTGTTTCTAGTGTAATTATTAATTACACCTGAAATAATAGGCGGCACTAATACTTAAGCTAAACGGTTGTGACATATCTATACAGCAAAATTAAAATTACGAAAGCTTAAAAAGTAACATCCACATTACTTCTCTAATCAATTATACTGCAATACCTCATATAAATTCCCATAATAAGCGGAGGGTTCACAATAAAAGAAGAAATATGGATCGAGAAATACAGGCCCTTTGAACTCGACGATGTTGTCGGGCAAAAAGAAGCGATCGAGCGCCTAAAATCATACATAAAATCAAGGAATCTTCCGCACCTGCTTTTCTCAGGTCCGCCCGGTGTTGGCAAGACCGCAACTGCCGTTTCGATTGCAAGAGAACTCTTCAAAGATGGATGGCGCGAGAACTTCACAGAACTCAATGCATCCGACGAGCGCGGAATAGATGTTGTAAGGAACAAGATCAAGAACTTCGCAAAAACAACACCGATCGGAGGCGCGGATTTCAAAATAATATTCCTCGACGAAGCCGATGCACTAACACAGGATGCACAATCTGCGCTTAGAAGGACAATGGAACGCTACACCAACAACTGCCGCTTCATATTATCATGCAACTATTCATCAAAGATCATCGAACCCATACAATCCAGATGCGCAGTGTACAGGTTCCGCCCATTGTCAGATGATGCCGTATCCGAAAGGATACGATATATAGCAAAAAAAGAAGGAGTGGAAGTTGCAGATGATGGTGTAGAAGCGATCGCATATGTAGCCCAGGGTGACATGCGAAAAGCCATAAACTCATTGCAGGCTGCAGCACTTACTGATTCCATCATACACAAAGATGTGATATATCGGATCACCACAACCGCACATCCCGAAAAGATTACTGACCTCATACAGACAGCACTTTCCGGTAACTTCAAGGCTGCGCGAACAAAACTTGATGTACTTGTTCTTGAACAGGGGCTATCCGGAGAGGATGTCATTGGTCAGATATACAGGGCAATGTTCGAACTGGATATTCCCGATAAACTCATGGTCGAACTTATTGACGTTATTGGTGAAATTGATTTTAGGCTTACCGAAGGAGCGAACGAGAAGATACAGCTTGAAGCACTTCTTGCTCATTTCGCATTAAGATCGGAGTGAAAATGCCTTTTGAAGAACAATTGGTCGAACTCTTTGGATCAGTGCCACACTGGCTTGCAACAATATTATTAAGTGCAACACCCATTTCAGAACTGCGTGGTGCGATACCTATCGCGATCGGAGTATATGGAATGGGTCCTGTCGAGACATATATTCTTGCAATCTTTGGAAACTTATTGCCAGTTATCCCACTGCTCCTGTTTCTTGAACCGGTGTCCACATACTTGCGACGCTTTAAGATGTGGGATATGTTCTTTTCATGGCTATTCACAAGAACCCACCGAAATCACTCTGAAAACTTTGAAAGATACGGCATTCTTGCACTCACAATATTTGTAGCGATCCCGCTGCCAGTCACAGGTGCATGGACAGGATGTGCTGCCGCATTCGTATTTGGAATCAAGTTTCAGCATGCCCTTTTGGCAATATCGGCAGGTGTTATGATTGCAGGAATCATCGTAACTGCATTTACGCTTGGCGGAATTGGTATGATGGACTTATTATCATAAGAATAAATTATATACTACGAAAACCCAATTCGAAACGTTCATATCATGTAATGCAAATAAGAACAATATACGTTTAATATTCTATAATTTGATATTTGAGGAATTATCATGGCTAAAGCAAACAAGAAAATCGTACAATCGGATAAGTGTACAGGGTGTGGAATTTGCGATTCGGTATGTCCAATTAACACAAAACTTGAAAAGAAAGATGAATTTGACCACGACAGCGCAAAATTGGCGATCAGAGTTCGCAACGGTCGGGCAGCAGTTGATGACGAAATATGCATCACATGCGGTTCATGTGTTCGCAACTGTCCTGTAGAATCCCTTTCAATTATTGAGATCGCAGCTGCATAAACTGTTTTTATTTTTTGATGAAAATTGGTTGTTGTGAAAAATCACAACATTTCCAATGCTAATTTTATATCTTCTGCTTTTACAGTTTTTCTTTTAGCGTGTTCTGTCAGTTTAATTGCTTCTCTTGATATTTCCAGACCGTATTGTTCCAATATCTCTGCAAGAGCAATTCCTGCAGTCTCACTGACTCTATGTGCACCTGCGCTTCTTATTAAACGTTCAACGGGCGCATATGGTATAATTGTCATATATTTCCTCCATATATTCTTAAATTCATAATTAATTGATAATACATTCTTTAATTGGATAAATATGCATATATAACTTGTTATAAGGTGTAAATGTAAGAATAACATACCTTTTAGTACAATATCTGAAGCAGGTAGGTATATTTATTGCCAGGTACATCTATAGAATAGATAACAACTGTCTCACTTGACCGGAGGCTTATTATGGAAAATAAACTGGCGCCTCATATCGAAGAGCTAACAAAGGCGCTTGAAAGTATAAGTATAAATGTCGACGAATCACAGATTCGAGAAGAACTTGAAAAACTTCTGGATTTTCGCGTACCTCTGGATGAAGCAAAACGGACCATTATTCGTAAATTCAGATCCGCTTCAATGCCGGTAATGAAAATAAAGGATATCACAGCCGTACTCAAAGGTTTTGAGGTTACAGGGCGCATAATAGATGTTACAGAAAAAACAGTGAACTTGCGCGGCAAGGAAACAGTCATTTTTTCAGGCACACTTGCCGATGAGAATGGAGCCTGCACTTTTACCGCATGGAGCGACTACTCGCTTAAGAGCGGAGATGTAATTCGGATCAAAAATGCATACTCACGCAGCTGGCACAATCGCTCTGAAGTGAATTTCGGAGAACGTTCTAATGTTGAAAAACTATCTGATGATGTACTGCCATCAATGGATGAACTTACCAAAGCTCCAATCAAAAAACTGCGTGATGTCGTAAATACCGACCTTTCCGTAAGTACTGTGGCAATAATTCTTGAATTTTCCCACAGAAACGTCAATATCAAAAATGAAGAAGTAACAATTGTTGAAGGTGTGCTTGCAGATGAGACTGCAAAACTTCCTTTCACGTCATGGATATCGCTTGATGGCCTGGATATTGGAAACACCATCCGGATTGAAAAAGCATCTGTTCGAATGTTCAGAGGCGTCCCATCCCTCAATTTTAACAATAATACGACTATAACTGCTGTTGACACCTCCACTGAAAAGATGCCATTTACATTCGAATCCTCCAATAAGGCACCCAAACCAACCCTGATCAGCGAGATAATGGAAAATGATGGGATGTTCGATGTTGTTGCGCTTGGAAATATTATATCGATCCGACCGGGATCCGGTATCATTATCCGTTGTCCCGAATGTAACCGCGTGATACAAAAAAGCACCTGTCGGGTGCATGCCACCGTGGAAGGTGTGAAAGATATGCGCATAAAAGCGATACTGGATGACGGCACAGGTGCAGTTTCAGTTATGTTGAATCAGGAACTTTCCGAGATAATATACGGCAAAAGTATGGTAGAAGCAGAAGATATTATTCAAAAAGCAATATCACAGGAAGCTGTGTTTGAAGATATGAGAAAAGTCCTCACAGGCAAATATTTTGCAATTCGCGGAAACACGTCGAGTACCAAATTTGGTATCATGCTTGTAGCAAGTTCTGCATGGGTCCCCGATAATGATATCTGGATACGTGTTAATGCACTCAAAAAACATATGGGAAATGATCAAACTGGAGACTTAGACAATGGTTGATAGAGAGATTGCACAACGCCTTTTTGCAAAGGAATTCAATGATTCTAAATTTAACATACATCCAAAACCTGATGAAGTTATTTTTGATGGAGGGCATGCACCTAATTTCATTGTCAGCCCGTTAGGTTCTAAGATCAACAGGCTCTTTGCCACAGGAGTTGTTACAGAGATCGATAATATCGGAACCGAACATGACCTTTGGCGAGCCCGTGTGGTTGACCCAAGTGGTGCATTCATCGTCTATGCAGGACAGTATCAACCAGAGGCTGCAATGTTTTTGTCTACGCTTGAAATACCCGCTTATGTTTCAGTTGTCGGAAAAGCCCGGATATATGAACCAGAAGATGGCTCGGTATTTGTTTCGATCCGACCTGAAGATATCAATGTTATCGATTCAGACATCCGTGACCGCTGGATAGTGGATACCGCAGAACTGACACTTGACAGGATCGATGCATTTTCAATTGCACTTGCAAGCGGCCTAACCGGAACAGAACTTTTTGAGCATCTGGTGCAGAACAATATTCCAAAAGGACTTGCAGAAGGTATCAGCCTTGCTCTTGATTACTATCACACGGATACAAATTATGTGGATAAAATGAAAGATGTGGTATTGAACTGTGTGAAATCCATCGGCTCGGAGCCAGATAACGAAAATGTGGTTCCTGACGAGGACCTTATCCTTAAACTTATGAAAGAGATGGATACCGGAAAAGGCATCGATTATGCTGAACTCATACTAATCGCAAAATCTCGTGGAATGGCTGAGAATGTTATTGTTGCAGCAGTTCGCAAACTGCTTGCAAAAGGCATGTGTTACGAGCCAAAGATCGGGATATTGAAGGTTGTTTCGTAAGTTTATATCTAAGTTTTGACCTAAGTTTAGTTTTTGTATAGATGTGATAAGATCGTTGCAAATTAGATTGTTCTGTCTGAAACTAAAATAAATACAACCGCCGTAGGCGGCGTATTTCCATACCATTGACCCTCGTAATATGGACTTTTCTGCTAGTCTTGTGGTAAGATTGCGTACTTCGAATTAATGCAACAATAAGAGATTATTTTCTCGTTTATGGAAGAACATGCCGCCTACGGAGGATTGTTTCGGCGTCAAAAATAACTAAACAAACACTAAGTTTAAGTTTAAGTTTAAGTTTAAGTTTAAACTTGCAACGCGCGCATGTCGCCACTTCATTAAATATAATTCTAAAGCTGTTAAAAATATCTCATCAGAGCCCTGTGTTTCTTTTTTCCCCATATCGCCGGGTCACATGAGATGCACAAATTATATCTAAACTAAAAGCGTTTATAACCCTCATGGAACAATTATATCTCAAAGATTGCTATCTTACAGAATTTGATGCTGTAGTTAAAAGTATAAAAGACGATAAATACGTGGTATTGAACAAAACAGCATTCTATTCTAATTCCGGCGGACAACCCTCTGATACAGGTGTACTGATCCACAATGACCAGGAATATCCTGTCGCTTTTGTCGGAAAGATCGATGGGATCGTCAGCCACGAAATCTCAGTGCCCGGGTTGAAGCCTGGTGACAAAATTAAGGGTATTATTGACTGGGATAAGCGCTACAATTTAATGAAATACCACACAGCATCCCACATTTTGAGTGCCATCATACACAATGAAACCGATGCACTGATATCAGGCAACCAGATAGGCAAGGATAAGACACGGATCGACTTTAGTCTTGAAGATTTCGACAGGGAACTGATAAAATCCTATGAGGCAAAGGTCAATGATGTAATTGACAGAAAACTACCTGTGAAAATAGAGATCATGCCACGTGATAAAGCGTTAAACATTCCAACTGTGGTGAAATTAAAAGATGCTTTTCCACCTGACATTTCAGAAATACGAGTAATAACCATACAGGATATTGACCAGCAGGCATGCGGCGGTACGCATGTGGCAAATACCAGTGAGATCCCGCATATTGATATATTCAAGACAGAGAACAAGGGCAAAAACAACAGACGGCTACACTTCAAATTTGTCTGAAATATTCTGATCAGGAATAAAATATCACATGGTGGAAATTGGATTGGTGTATACAACGGTGAGCCTTCTGCAGACATTGCGATAGATACAAGGGATGTAAAGAATTATCTGCAAACTGCAAATACATCTAATATTTAGGATACTGGAAAACAATAAATTAGATTGGAATTCAAATGTTTTATAACAATTGAATTGTACCACAATCATCTACGAGAAAATCTTCGCTAACGCTCAGATTGACTCGAACGGCACAATTCCAAAATCCAGTTATTTCAACAATTTCATTAGACGCAGATTTACGCAAATGCAACCTTAAATCAGCGTAACCTGCGCGCCTATCGGGCGTAGCAGGCACTCAACTCCGTAGGAGGTGAGTGTATCTGTGTGGATCTGCGTCTTGAAAATAACTGGAAAATGGGACAGTGTTCTACTCAATATCAAGGAGATTCAAATAAATTATCATGATTGCTTTTTCACAACTTTTCTGATCTTACGTCCCCTGAAATTTATACCGCCCACCAATATAACTCCATTCTTTTTCCTAATAACATCCACATAAGAACTGTCAAAACTTGCTATTATGCTTTTTTTTGCAATCATAGTAATCTCAGCCCTCACTCTGCCAAGTGTTTTGACAATATTCTCCACTTCAATGGGTGATACACTATCATTAAGACTTATAATAAAAGTCTCTAAAACCATATTTTACAATACTCCTATTATGTACCCCATAATGTATCCTACTGCATCTACCATACCCTATTGTGCCTGTTCAATCCAGCGTTTTACATCGTCTATCTTAAGAGTGTAATCAATGGGGACTTCTACTTTGCCAGATTTTACCGCTTCTTTGCATATGCTGTACAGTTCATCGGGATTTGCATTCTTTAGCATTTCAGGTGAATTGATCCCGCCGGTTTTTACGAGGATCTCAGCCGATTGCCTGTCAATACCAAAACTACTAAGCGTTGAAGTATTGTCAATAAGATTTGCCATTGAAATGAATCTAGCTCCGGCAGTCTTACCGACCAATTCACTTACATCTTTTGAATCAGCAGCAACCAGATCTGAAATCGTATAAATACCGCCTTTTCGAAGTCTTGAACCTCTTTCCGGCCCAATGCCTTCAATCATTTCAATATCCGAATTTGCAACAGTCAGATCCACTGAGACCCCCGTCTTTACCTCAGTGTTTGCGACAGGATTTTGACCAATGACAATGCCTTTATCTAAAGTGCTTGATCTTTCAATTATCCTACCAACTTTAAAATCCTCACTTTCCAGTATGGACTTCGCTTTGTTGACATCCATTCCAACTACATCAGGCACTATGAGTTCAGGGATCAGGGGTTCCAGATCAATATATTCATCTTCGTCGTGTTCATCCTTGTCTTGAACATCTTTATCTTCTTCCATTTTTTCTGCCACAACAATATCAACAGAGGTACCGATCAATGTATGTGTTCCAGACTCAATACTTTGATGTATAACCATTCCGGGTGTGGATGCCGATTGTTTTGCAGTAATTCTTCCTACTTCAAGGTTACTACTAGCCAAAATTTCTTTTGCACTGTCAATATCAAAGTCCACAATCTTAGGCACTTCAACATACACGATCTTCGAGATCGTTATATCTATGAGATCTCCTGACATGGCAATTGAATTGGCTGAAGGCATCTGGCTGATCACTGTGCCCTGGGATGAACTACTTTCGACCTCAGTGAAAATGCCCGGTTTAAAACCAGCATCTTTTATCGCACCCTCTGCATCTTCCTGCGTCATGCCTTTGAGGTCAGGGACTTCCATATATTCAGATACATCAAGTTCATTAGGTGATGATCTTATTGTAAATTCAATGGTGCTGAGATTTTCAGGAAGGATAATGTCATCCGGTTTTGGAAATTGGAATTGAAGTTCATTATCTTTAAGAGATAGATTGGTCTTTAATTTAACATTCATATTGCTGATAGTGTAGTTTCCTCTGGCATCCGGTGTATTGAGGCTGGAAGCCATACTATCAAGAGATTGTCTGAATGTTGTCACTAAATTTGTAGAATGTATCTGCGGTCTCTGTAGCTGGAGGGTCTGGACATTCGCCTCAAGTTCTGCTTTTTCGCTTAACAATGCAGCTATTTTATCTGACATGACCTTTTTCTCAAGTTCAACAACAACTTTCTCAGATATGATCGTATTAACATTATTTGTAAGATTGGCTATTTGAATATCCTTGTTTTGAAGTTCTATATCCAGATTGTCAAGGTTCTTTCTCAAATTGATCAGACTATCCTCATCAATATTTTTTTCGATCCTGAGATCCTCCAGATTACTTTTAAGATTAACAATGAGAGTCATATCATTCTTCCAGTATTTCATTCATTTATCCTTTGGATCGAAGGTGGGATCGAGACAAATTTAGCTTTTATAACACTCGCTCCATCCACATCATATTCATGAGTATTATTGTATGATGCATTTAATGGCGCCGCATGCAATTTAGGCAAATAGCCACGAACCTTTCCCTTTGAATCCTTCTCCTCTTTGTATTTCATTGTAAGCGCCATTTTTAACTCAAGATCAACTTCAGGAATATGGTGCCACGTTGCCTGGATATCATATTGGCTCAGGACCTCATCATTTTCAATGGCAATTTGAGTGTCAATTGAATTTCTATCCATTGCCATCTGAGTCTCGGAAATGGATATTCCTACTTCAGATATTATTCTGGCTAAAGGATTTATCAATACTTCCGAAATAATATCAGAGCTATTATTAGTCACGAATGCGCCTCCATTTAATGTAAAAAATAATAAGGGAAGATGACCTATGCGGTCTCTGTTACCCTTACTGTTGGTATTGCTCTTGATGGCGCAGGTACAGGCTTTAATGTGGTACGCAACAAACTTGTACCCTCTTCTTTGAATGAATATTTGGAATTGTATTTTGCATCGAAAGTTGATGAATATGCTACAGTTGTAGTATTTTCATACTTCACTTTTCCTTTTCCAAATAAAAGACTTGCCAGCCAGCCAGAACTATAACTGCCACTTACTTTACTTGTGTTTGTTAAATTGAATTTACTGCCGTATTTAATCTCAGCTGAGCTTTCTCTCATCATGGTGATGGCCATCTTTACTTCAATTATAGATTCAGTAAATTCATAGAATCTAGGCTCAAGACCATAAGTAAGAAGTGACATAGGTGAATCATTGGTTACTACACTGGTAGCCGTTACATTGCCTTCTTCATCTACGGTTTCTTCAATGTACATCACCACGCTTCCAACATCCAATTCTGTTTGAGCGAGTGTCTGCGCCACTTGTACCGAATTCATGTCAAGTGCCATCTGACCCTCTGCAATAGCAAGAGCCATTTCTTTTATCATTTCTCCAAAAGGAACATTCAGTAATTCTTGTCCAACTTGAACCATTCTTCAACTCTCCTGTTTTAATTTATATCGGATACTTTGTGTTGAATCTGCTATGGGATAGAAATGACTTTTATTACCAAATCGACGAATATCAATATTATATTTGCAGGTTTAATTAAGTCGGAATCCAATCAACTACAATCGTTTTTGACAGCAAACTGTCAAAGCATCTTAAGTAATTCTGAATTATCATTATTAATACATAAAGATTGTGGTGACACCACCCAATTATTTCATAAGAAGATTTATGACAATCGATAGCGGATAACTGCTAATTTAAAATGATAAGAATTAAATTATATATTTATAAAATATATATTATTAAAAAAGTACATGCAATCGACCCGACAAAACAGTTACATATATTTACTGTAATGTTTGTTTATGGTCAAAAGCAAAAATCATTTACCATAACCACCGATATCCTAAATATATTTTGACAATAACTACTACATTTAGCAGTCCTTAAATTACATTAACACAATTAACAGCATATAACTCAATTACAAAATATCTAACATTATTTACACACGGAGAATTATACAATGAAAGTATTAGTCAGTGACCCATTATCAGAAGAAGGAACATTAAGACTTGAAGAACATTTCACCGTTGACATCTCAACCGGTCTTTCTGAAGACGAACTTATAGTAAAGATCAAAGATGCTGATGCACTTCTTGTTCGAAGTGAAACTAAGGTGACTAAAAGGATTATTGATGCTGCAGATAAGTTAAAAATAATCGGCAGGGCAGGAGTCGGTGTTGATAATATAGATATCGATGCAGCGACACAGAAAGGAATTATCGTGGTCAATGCGCCAGAGGGTAACATGCTCTCGGCTGCTGAGCATACCATTGCGATGATGATGTCGCTTACACGGAATATTCCGCAGGCAAATGCATCCATGAAGTCAAGGAAATGGGAGCGGAAAAATTTCATGGGTACTGAGGTCAATGGCAAAATGTTGGGTGTTATAGGACTTGGGCGCATTGGTGCAGAGGTTGCCAAACGTGCGCAGGGACTTGAAATGACCATTCTTGCATATGATCCGTTCATTTCAGAGGAACGCGCACAGGAGTTGGGTGTTGAACTCGCAACAGTCAATGAGATATCTAAGCGTGCCGATTTTATCACAGTACACACTCCACTTATCAAAGAAACACGAAACATTATTGATGCAGAGCAGTTCGCTGTGATGAAAGACGGTGTGAGAATCATAAACTGTGCACGAGGCGGCATTATTAATGAAGAAGCGCTGGCAGATGCAGTGAAAAGCGGCAAGGTTGCAGGTGCAGCACTGGATGTGTTTGTGAACGAACCTCCATTTGACAGCCCATTGATGGATCTTGATAATATTATTATGACCCCGCATCTGGGTGCATCAACTGAAGAGGCGCAGATCAATGTTGCTATATCGGTTGCGGATGACGTTATATCTGTATTAAATGGCGGCAGTGCCAAAAATGCGATCAACATTCCATCGGTTAAACCGGAGGTCATGGCTGTACTTGCACCATATATCAAACTCGCTGAGACTATGGGGAGTGTTGCCGGACAACTTATGGGTGGGAATTGTGAAAAGATTGAGATCGGATATTATGGCGAGATCTCAGAGAAGGATACAAGAGCTGTGACGGTCGCAGCACTTAAAGGGTTACTTAAGACTGCACTTGGATCAAGTGTGAATTATGTAAATGCTCCGGCACTTGCAAAATCACGCAAGATCGAGGTTGTTGAGAGTAAGTCTGAAAAATCAGAAGAACTTTTATCAACTATACAGATCAAACTTACTAAAGGGGTTGAAACAAAACTGGTTGCGGGTGCAGTTGTTGGTAATGTGCCAAAGATCATCCAGATCGATAAGTACCGTGTTGATATTGTTCCATCCGGTTATATGATCGTTTCAAACCATGTTAATAAACCAAATGTGATCGGACCATGTTGTATCCTGCTTGGTGAGAATAACATCAACATTTCTGGAATGCAGGTAGGACGTGTTGAGATCGGTGGGACTACAATTATGGCACTTAATGTGGATTCGGAAGTTCCTGACCCAATACTTAAACAAATGAGGAATATTGAGGGAATACTGGATGCAAAACTGGTGACGCTCTAGACGATATTTAAAAATATAAAACGCCTGAAATTAATATTTAAGTGAAGTCGATCCACATAAGATTATTAATATCATGCAACCAAATAAGGTTTAGATGATGCGAAAACGAATTTACCATCGTTTCCCGCATAGGGAAATACAATTTGAGCAAAAATACCGTTATTACTCTGATCTGCCATTTCTTGTTAAGGTGATGGCTAATCTGGATGGTAAATTCGGAATGTTCGTTACTGAATCTGTTTCACAAAAAGGACATCGCATACAGGCAAAGCGCGAGATCGGCGTTGAGATCATGACCAATGAGGTGGATTTTGTACCTCTTAATTATGAGAATGTTGATACAATTGTCGATACTATTGAACCAGAGGGGATCATAGATTTCAAGGTCATTCTGAAATATAGTTATCTTGACGGAAAGTATAATCGGGTTCCTTTTAAGGGCGATACGTATCTTGTGCGAGTTAGTCTTGAGAACAATATAGCAGTGCTTCAGATCAAACATATTGACGGTCCTGAACGTACCGAGTGCGGCAGGGTTGCTGATACTATCATCGAGGAACTGCGACGTGGTGCCTGATGGGGCGGGTGAATGAACTTATATTGGTGGTTGCAGCACCGTTCAAGAAAAATTCTGCCCCTTTACTTTCGATGAGGGATTTTGAGTTCGCACTATCGTTTGACCTTAAATGGATGTCCCCTGATGAAGCATCAAAAGTTCGCGACCTTGCCATCAAGTCAAGACTTCTGACACTTGTTGACGGAATGCTAAAACCTGTTTTTGATCTTGATACCACCGAGATACCCCATGGTTTCAAGCCAGATGTCGACCTGTTCAAGGAAAAGACATTACTGGAAAATATCATGGAACACATTTCCACCACCACAGGAATGGGACTGCGGGATATTGCAATCAGAATAAATACAAAACAAGAACAACTTTTTGACCTTGTGGAAATCGAGGTCGCCGCATTACTTGTAGCACGCGAGATGGGCTGCGACATCGATCTTTTCTATGAGCAGGTACACGATGCAGCTGTCAGATAGAGGATTTTGATTTAAGTCTTCGATTTGTAATTGTATATCTGCGGCAAGAAATCTGCGTAAATGAATTTGTTTGATCTAAAACCAATACAACCGCCGTAGGCGGCGCAATCCCGCACCACTGACCCTATAAATATGGACTTTTCCGACATCCTATGTGAGATTATATTTTCCGAATTAATGCGATTGTGAATGATTATCTTCTCTTGGCACATATTTACAACTATATAGTGCGAGTTAACGCGAGTTAATACAAATGAAGTAGCATTACCTAATTGATAAAGAAACCCGCCGCCTGCGGCGGATTATATCGGCATCAAAGATGCCTGAACAAATACTTCGATTTAAATTTCCGATAGATAGATAGATAGATAGATTTATAATTAATACTAGGTATTAATGGTATCGTTAATCCCTATGCGAGAGTAGCCAAGCGGTCAACGGCGATGGACTCAAGATCCATTTTCGTAGGAATTCGTGGGTTCGAATCCCCCCTCTCGCACTTTTTTAGATTTTTTTGATTGGATATGATCTATAGAATTATATATTACGAGTTAATGCGAATAAGTTGAGCGTTTTGTAATGGTCAAGGTTAAAAAAGTGGATGCTAGAAAAAGTTATACATGGCACCCGCGCGAGGTCTACAGTGGTGAGTTTGTCCGAAGCGACCGGGGTGATGTTTCAATCCTTGTTTTAGTGGATTTCACATCAGACTTAACTAAAGGATTTTGTGGAAACTTTCTAATCAATTGCCTT
>JAMJFS010000035.1 GCA_023544565.1 Methanosarcinaceae archaeon | reverse complement strand
TGCGTTTTCAAGATTTGCCGAAAATACCAGGCAATAAACACGTCTCGATACTATCAACGTCAATATCCCTACCCACAGAAGAGCTTCCACCACCCGTGGATTTGAAGTTGGCAGGATGTCAAGACCGTATCTGCTTTTGAGTTTCTTAAAAATCAACTCGATTTCCCATCTCGCTGAATATAAAACAGATATGTCCTCAGCATCAAGGCGATAGACTGGAATTGCTAGATCTATCTTTCGGTCTCGCTTTACGAATCCAGTTTCTTTAGCGGTTTCCCTGAGCCATTCGGCTGGAAAAAGTCTGTTGAGTTCTTCTTCTATTATATTTGGTCTTTCTGATTTTTGTATTATTTTTGCTATGCGGCATCTCCTCCGCATTTATAAAAAAAGTATTAGATAGTGATAAAATTATCGATTGTTTTACTTAACCGATCACGTATGGAGGGCGGTTACACAGTATTAGTTTTATCACTTCTGGGGTGTATCACATACGGCGATACGATAGAAGAAGCAATAGAGATGGCAAAGGAAGCTATTGAGTTGCACATGGAAAGTTTGAAAAAACACGGCGATGAGATTCCCACAGAAGAAGGAATGTTAGTATATACTCTTGCGGTGGAAGCGCATGCCTGAACTTCCTACACTTTCCTCTCAAAAAGTTATCATAATACTTGAGAAAAACGGATTTGTTTTAGATAGGGTCGAAGGAAGTCATCATATTTTCTATCATCCGGAAATGAATAAAAGAGTAGTTGTGCCCTTTCATAAAAAAGATCTGCCAAAGGGAACTTTACGTGAAATTTTAAAATAAGCAGGTATAAGCAAGGACACTCTTCAGTGAATTTTAGAGAATACTATATGCTAAAGCAGATACCTGAATACTTTCACCCCGCTTGGCTCGAGGTTATATGGCTGCAAATACTTCTATTATCAAATGACTGAGCAGCATCATACACTCACCGAACGTATGCGTATCCTTGCACAGGGCACCAAATATGACAGTTGTAACCAGACTGCAGTGTGTCACGCTTTTGGACCGGATGGAAGGTGCATCCAGCTCTACAAGACCCTGCTCACCAATTCATGTGCCGGAGAGTGTGCATATTGTCCAAACCGCAGGGGACGTGATACGGTGCGTGCGACACTAACACCAGAAGAGATTGTAAAGATAACATGGTCGTTCTACCGCAAGAACGCCATCGAGGGACTATTCCTATCATCAGGTATCATCGGTGATGCAGAGAACACAGCCGAGAAGCAGCTTGAAGTGACAAAACTGTTGCGTGGTCAGGGATTTACGGGATACATTCACACACGTGTAATGCCAGGTACCCCAAAATATCTTCTTGAGGAGATCGCAGAACACTCCAACAAGTTCGGGGTAAATGCCGAAACCACTAGTTCTGTCAACTATTCCGAGATATGCCCGAATTTTGATTACAATAATGACATTCTGACCCGCCTGAAATGGACCCGTGATCTGATAAGGGAACAAAGGCGCAAGGTCGGATATGGCGGTCGCATTGTAGGTGCGAACGATACGCAGTTCGTCGTGGGTGCGGTCAACGAGCCTGACAGGGAAATCATCAGTACCGTGCACAAGTTCATGGACAGGTATGCACTTCGCCGCCCATACTTCATGAGTTTTGACCCCGTGCCGGATACGCCACTGCAAAATGGTATCGCATCACCAAAATGGCGCGAGAACCGGTTGTATCAGGCATCGTTCCTGATGAAGGATTATGGTATCAAGACATCTGATTTTGATGTGATATTCAATGATGAAGGTTTTCTTGCAGATGACGACCCGAAGATGCGTCTTGCGTATGCGCATCCCGACTATTTTCCGATTAACATAAACACGGCAGCGCGCGATGAGTTGCTCATGGTTCCCGGGATCGGTCCTGTCAGCGCTAACCGTATAATACAGGCGCGCCCGATCGCATCGGAACAGGAATTAGCGCGCATGGGTGTTGTTATCTCACGCGCCCGCCCGTTCATTGAGATCAACGGCAGCAAGCAGACAAATTTGTATTCATTTCAAGAGTTGGAGGCGGGTTCATGATAATAGCATTCAAGACAAATGTGGACGGCGTTCTTCTTGCATGTTCCACATTAAAAAAGCATTCCGATGCCGAACTTATGTTTGCAAAGGACAAACACGAACTGGAACAAAAACTTACCTTTTCCGAAACCAAGGATGAGGTCGTGCGGCTTGGTTTCACCCCGGCAGGCGGTACGAAAAAGTTAGTTCTGGAAATACTTGGCAAACGCCCTGCAAAAATGTCCCGCACCGACACAAGACCTGTGCAGTACATCGATATTGTATTGCGGCACAGCAAGGCGAATCCTGCTGAACTGGTGCGTCTGATCGTATCCTGCAATGGCAGTGCCGAACATCTTTACACAGGAAAGTCAAAACTTGCACGCAGGTATTACAATTACATGCGTGACGTTACCCGCGCGTGGCAGAGGATGTGCATGTTCGCACGTCCCGACATTATCAACGGTGTCCTCACGGTTGACATTGATTCCCCGCACGATGTTGCCGACATATTTTGCAGGTGGCTTGCCAAAAAGAACCCCGATCTACCCGTGGCTGTTACGTTCGGTAATGCTGCATGGGTTGGTAATGGGGAACTGGTAGGGCTTGATCACTTTACAAAGACCGCCGCAGCGTTTGTAAAAAGCCTGCATACATCGTCCTCATCAAATGACGATGAGGTCGACAAATTGTGGGATGTATTTTACAATTCCCAGATGATCGAGACCAGACGAAATCGCAAGCTTGCAAGCAAGATGCAGCCAAAGAGTTCTGCCGGCATGAGCAAGATGGCTAAAGCGGACAGGTACAAGGTCGAACGCGGGATCTCAAATTGCACGCTGGAGATGTTTACTAAGGATAGACACGAGGCTAGTGTATGAAAAGTTTGCAGGACATTCCGCGCATCGGGGAGAAGATGGCACAGCGTTTCAGAGAACATTTCGGGAGCGAGGAGGAAGCCCTTGATGCAATACTTGGTGGTGACATTGCGGGCATATCCGAAGTTGAAGGAATAGGTCAGAGATATGCGATATCCCTTGTACATGAGGTGCGCGCACAGGTGGAAGGCGTTTCAATATCCGATTTTCTGAAAACAAAAGAATCTGTGGACATCTATGAGCGGCTGCTCGACATTATAAAACAGTTCGCACACACCCGGTATGCAAAAGATAAACTTCATATATATTTCCCGTACCCTGCATCCAAAAAAGATAAGATCGTATCCGTGCGCGAGTCAGCATCATATTATATAGACACTGCAAAGTTGCTCAGGAACAATAGTGATTTCCCGAATTTTCTTGATCTGCTTTCGGGGATCCGTTCACTGAATCTCAAATACAATCCACCTCAAATACGCGAACGTGCGATCATCACTGCCAACCATGAGGAGTTCGAATATGCGCGCCAGAGGTTTGGCAGTGCCATTGCTGTGCAGATGGTAAATTCGCCTTCCGAGTTCGTAGATGTGGCGCGAGGTTATTCTCATGTCATTGCATCAGGTGACGCCTTCCTTGGATTCGACTTTCCCGAAGATGTTGAACCTGAATATGTGCCAGACCTGCAAAGAATGGAAGACTGGCAGGCAGTTCCTGAACAGGCGATAGGTTTTTTTGCAAAGAACCTTGCAACCATAGAATGTTCGATAGCAGTCATAAAAGCGATACGAAAAACCGGCACCATGTTCTTTGAACAGGTAAGTGAGAAAGATCTTGAAGAACTTGATATGGTACTGTCCATGATCGATGAAAGCGGGGATGTGAAAGCCGGAAATGACCCGGATATTGATCTGCTCAATTCGATCATTGAGAACATGGATGCGTGTATTTCCGATGCTGTGAGGGACGCTAACACAAAACTGGATAAGTGCCTGACAGAAAGTAAAATGACTATCAGCGGACAGGATATGCTTAAGGTTATGAGCGGGGATGTGGAACTCAAAGAGATGCTTGAGAAGGAAGTGTCCAGATCATATCACACTGTCGTCAAGGAAGCAAAGAAACGAATTTCAAACGAACTCGGGCTTGGGAAAAAAGAGATGTTGATAGCAGAGTCATTTTTCCCTGATGAGATTATGCATCCTGTTGAAGTTGACCGCGATCATGTGAATGCATTAAAACTGCATTTGTTACATAGCATACAGAAAAAGAAGATCGAACACAAACGCAATATTTCAAAGACCTTGCACGGATACCGCGGCATTGTGCATGAGATGGTTCACAGTGTGCTGGATTTTGATGTAGGGTTCGCGATAGGATGTTTTGCACATGAGTACGATCTTGCAATGCCGGAGTTGATCAATAAAACAGGGATAGGATTTGCGAAAGGTGAGAACCTGTTTTTGAGATCGCGGCATGGCGAGGTTACTCCGATAGACTATTCGCTCGGCGATACCATTCACAGTCCACAGGACAAAAGCAGAGTTGTGCTGCTCAGCGGCGTGAACTCGGGAGGCAAGACCTCAATGCTCGAACTTATTGCACAATGTATAATACTTGCACACATGGGATTCCCGACCCCTGCGAAGTCGTTCGAGATCGGGATGTCGGACGGACTTTACTATTTCGCAAAATCGAAAGGGACACTGGACGCAGGTGCCTTCGAAACCACTCTAATGGATTTTTCAGTTGTTGCAGATGATTCCAGCAAGGTAGTCCTGGTTGATGAGATGGAATCCATTACCGAACCCGGTGCATCCGCCAAGATAATTTCAGGCATACTTGAGGTTCTGTCAGAGAACAGGGACAGCATGGCCGTGTTCGTGTCACACCTGCCGGAGTTGATATTGGAAAACACGGAGTGCATTGTTCGGGTGGATGGAATCGAAGCAAGCGGGCTTGATGCCGACCTCAACCTTATCGTGGAGCGTACCCCGCGCTACAATTATATTGCAAAAAGCACGCCAGAATTGATAGTTGAGCGGCTTTCAAAGAAAACAACTGGGGCTGAGCAGGCGTTTTATGAGAGATTGAGGGCGAAGTTTTAATAATGTCTAGGCTCGAGTCAAACATACAATATCGTAATGGAAAGGGTCAAGATGTATGTGAAAAACGAAGCAATCACACGCGCGTAGCGCGGCACGTTTCTGCACCACAAACATGAAATATAATATGGTTTTCAAGTGTCAGCGAATTTGTTGTTCTGAAAATTATATATTTGGACTATAGGTTTAGTATCATTGAAATGTGCCGCTTGCGGCGAGGATTGATGATATGGTTTTTGTAGCAAAAAATCTCCAACCAATCTTTGTATCTCTTCTTATAATTGGTTTAATTGTGTATTTTTCAAACATCAGTTCAATGATATGTTTCATTCAACACGATCACGTTTTACATATATTGATCAAATAGTAATTTGCAGTTTATAGCACACCTTTTGTACTCTTGACCCTGTCGCCTTCGACAACGACAGCGCGGCGCAGTGCATATGCAAACGCCTTGAAAAGTGCTTCGATCTTATGGTGGTCATTCTCACCATACACCATCGCATGAAGGTTCATTTTCGCATTTTCGGCAAGTGATTCAAAGAAGTGCCCTACCATCTGGGTATTGAATTCACCAACTTGTGGTGCTTCAAACTCGGCATCCAAAACCAAATAACTGCGTCCTCCAAGATCCAGTGCTACATCTGCCAGTGCTTCATCCATAGGAATACGAGCCTCTCCAAATCTGGCAATACCGGCTTTGTCACCAAGAGCCTTGGCGATTGCCTGCCCGAGAACGATGCCTGTATCCTCTATAAGGTGGTGCTCATCAACCTCAAGGTCACCTCTTGCAGCAATTGTAAGATCGAAGTTACCGTGTCTTGCAAATGCTGTGAGCATGTGGTCAAAAAATCCAATGCCTGTACTGATGTCGGATGAACCCGTGCCATCAATTGTAAATTTCATTTGAATATCGGTTTCGTTGGTTTTGCGTGATATCTTTGCGGTTCTCATGAGATTCCCCTTAACGTTAAATATTACTGTCTTAATCTATTTATGAATCGTCCCTGATAATATTTATCGCTTCTGGAAGTGTGATTTTGTTTGTGTAAAGCGCACTGCCAACAACAACACCCGATGCACCTGTGTTTTTTAGCGCAACGATATCTTCAAGGGTTGTGACGCCACCGGATGCTATAACTGGAATATTTACCGATTTTACAAGAGCCCGCGTAGGCTCAGGGTTTACGCCCTGCATAAGTCCTTCGCTATCTATATTTGTAAAAAGAATACTTCCTGCCCCGAGTTCTTCGAACTGTATCCCCATTTCAACAGGGGTGTATTGTGACTCCTTTGTCCAGCCCTCAATTGAGATCTTACCGTTCTTAGCATCAAGTGCCACATTTATGTGCTCACTTCCAAACTCGTCTGCGAGTCTTTTGATCAATTTCGGTTCATTTAGTGCCGCTGTGCTCAATATTATCCTGTCAACACCGATATTGAGAAGTGCTATCCCGTCCTCGAATGACCGGATACCCCCGCCTACCTGTATCGATATTCCCAGAGGTTTGCACTCCTTGACAATCCTTTCAATAATAGGTCCATTATTTCGTGTACCTTCGATCGCACCATCAAGGTCGATCAGGTGGAGTGTTTTTGCACCCTGTGCCACCCAGTCAAGTGCAACTTCAACAGGATCGTCGATGGACACCAGTTCGGTGCCTGGTACTCCCTGCACCAACTGGACACATTTACCCCCTTTCATATCAACTGCAGGTATTACTTCAAACATGTTCATTTCCACCCATTATGTGATCATACGCTCGATTGGCACAACCAGAATACCACATGCTCCGACATCTTTGAGTTTGCTTACGGTGGAAAATATCATATCAGCATCCACAACAGCATGAACAGCCAGGATTGATTCATCGGATTCTACTTTCATCACTGTAGGGCCTGCAAGTCCGGGGAGAAGCGCTTTTACAGCATCCAGTTTTTCAGCCGGAACGTTCATCATAAGGTATCGCTTGCCTTTCGCATTTAATACGCTTTCGATCGCGGTTTTTATGTACTGTATCTTTTCCTTTTCTGCCGCACTTTTATGGTTTGTTATAAGGCGTACGGACGATGAGAATACGTCTTCTATTGCTTTTAAGCGGTTTGTCAAAAGTGTTGTGCCGGAACTTGAGATATCTACGATCGCATCGGCGATTCCGACATGCGGCGTCATCTCGCACGCTCCACTTACCCTGACAACACTGATGTTTACTCCGTGTTTTTTAAAATACTGCTTCGTAATGTTCGGGAATTCGGTTGCGACACGCATACCTTCAAGATCCTGTGGTGACGTGATCGGTGAATCGTCAGGGACGGCGAGCACGAGTTTTGCACGGCCGAAATTCAGGTCGAGGATCACATCAACATCTGCACCGGTTTCCGATATCAGGTCAAGTCCTGTGATCCCTACATCTGCAGCGCCGTCCTGCACGTATTCAGGAATGTCTGCGGCTCTTGCGAACAGGAATGTTATGTCAGGATCTGTTGTCTTTGCGAACAGTTTTCTGGTTGTCCCTTCAAGTACAGGTAGACCTGCTTCTTTGAGTAAGGCCACAGTCGGGTCGTGCAGCCGACCTTTGTTGGGTATTGCAATACGTATCATGGTGAAAGTCCTTCTGGCGAGAAAATTCTCCCTTAGGTCGAATTAACTCGTACTATATATAATGTATATTAATACAAAACGGTGTTTACTATTTAAAATGTGTTTGGAAATTAAATTCATGACATATAGAGTTCACGCTGGCATGGTGTAATTTATTTGTTATGTATTTAAAGGCCATCGGGCTGTATTATAACGGGCAGTAATTAACAAAATGGGTAATATTAAATATAAATAGTATCTTTATAAGAAATTACGTTATAATTAGTTCTACATTCATATGTTATACTTAAAATTATATTTAATTTCACACTTAAATAAATTCACAATCTAAAACATAAAAGAGGATAAAATGATACGGAATATTAAAGTCGAGCATCTTGTTGAGACCCCAGTGGAAAAACAGCAGATCGAACTTGTTGAGCGAAAGGGTGTCGGTCATCCTGACAGTATTTCTGATGGACTGGCAGAGGCTGTAAGCCGTGCATTGTGCCAGGAATATATTAAAAAGTGCGGTGTGGTGCTTCACCATAACACTGACGAGACACAGATCGTAGCAGGACGTTCCAATCCACAATTTGGTGGCGGGGAGGTACTAAAACCTATCTACGCGCTTCTTGTTGGAAGAACTACAATGGAATTTGATGGTCAGGAGATCGCTACTGAGGCAGTAGCAGTTGAAGCGGCTCGCAAATATGTGAAGAACACGATCGCAGATATTGATCTTGAAAGGGATATGATCATTGACTGCAAATTTGGAACAGGTTCATCCGATCTTCGTGACGTTTTCAACCGAGACCAGGTCCCAATGGCAAATGACACGTCATTTGGTGTGGGTCACGCACCGTTCTCGGAACTTGAGCAGATTGTGTACAATACCGAGAGGATGCTTATCACAGACCTTAAGAAAACGATTCCGGGCATTGGTGAGGACATCAAGGTCATGGGTCTTCGTGATGGGGATGACATTACGCTTACAATTGGATGCGGTATGGTGGGCAGGCACGTGGATGACCTTGACCATTACGTAAACATCAAGGAAGAGATGCAGGATTATGTTGTTGACCTTGCTGGGAAATACACAAACCGCAACGTTTTCGCTTATGTGAATACTGCAGATAAGATAGATCAAGGCTCTGTTTTTCTGACAGTTACCGGAACATCTGCAGAGATGGGTGATGACGGGTCTGTCGGCCGTGGAAACCGCTGCAATGGATTGATCACTCCGAACCGTCCTATGAGCATGGAAGCGACCAGTGGTAAGAACCCGATCAACCATATCGGAAAGATATACAATCTTCTTTCTACCCAGATGGCAAAGGATATCGTCAAAGCTGTCCCGGACGTTGAGGATGTATATGTGAGGATACTCTCACAGATCGGTCAGCCTATCGACCAGCCTCTTGTTGCGAGTGCACAGGTAATTCCTAAGGAAGGTACCAACTTTGCTACCATCCGTGCTGAAGCAGAGGTTGTTATTGATGACTGGCTTGCAAACATCACCAAGATCACAGAAATGGTGACCAATGGCGAACTGGATACATTCTAAATCTCAAGTTTTAAGTATAAATCAGAAATTGGGCAGAAAAAGGATGCTTGCAAATCCAGTGTCTGCTCAATCAATTCTTTTTTTCTTGTAGTATATATTTTTATAAATTATTGTGCGAGTAAATCCGGGCGTAGTGAGATTTATCTCGTAGTTTGGCGAAAAGGATAAGTACCATTATGCGTATGGAAGTGGTGCATCGCCTATTGTTAACATTGACCCGCCTTAACTCAGTGGTAGAGTGCGCGGCTGTAGTATGGTTCATGCGACCCTGTGTCGCACATACCGCGCAGGCACCGCGATGTCCCCGGTTCAAGTCTGGGAGGCGGGACCTTTTAACATTGCATAGGGCATTTCGAACGAATGGCTAAAAGCGCTTCTAACAAATCGCTTTTATCTCCGTTAACAAAAAGGCTTAAATGCAAAAACATGCTTTAGGGTGTACTCGCATAAACCACATGTTCGGATAGTGTAGTGGCCTATCATGGTGCCCTGTCGAGGCTCCGACTCGGGTTCGAATCCCGGTCCGAACGTATCTTAACTTTTCCCGATAATTTTTATTGGGATTTTTTTCTTATTTTTTTAGTTTTGAATTGTAATTTTATTAATTTTCAATAGAAAATCATTTACACAATCGTTTCAATGAATATTAATTGAAATCGAGAGATATTAAAATGAAACCACACAATAACACTGTAAGTTCTGAAGATTTATGTAAATTTCAAAACATAATTGGTGTTCGGTTTAACGATACTAAATATTTGATACAATCATTATTACATAGCTCGCTTTTCAGTGGGGATAAAACGAAATTAGATGCATTTAAAAAAGTAAACGGTCTCGAATCTGACAATTATGAAAAACTAGAATACCTTGGGGATTCGGTACTGGGTCTAATTGTATCTGAATATTCTTATCATGAAAAAGTAATTGAAGAATATGCGAGAGCACAAGAACGAAAAATAGAGGGCGTTTTAACTGATATTAAGAAAATATTGGTGTCCAATGACAACTTAAAACCACTGGCACATAAAATCGATCTTGATGATTATATTCTATATGGCTATCTGGAAAATATTAGTGATATATATGCAAATGTAATTGAAGCGCTTATTGGGAGTATTTATCTTGATCAGGGATATGTCGAAGCGAAGAAATTTGTATGCAAATTTTTTGATATAAAAGGCACTTTAAGCAAAATTGTGGATTCAAACCCCAAAGGAAATTTGAGTGAAATTTGCGATAAAAAAGGCTGGGATCTCCCCGAATATAAATTAATAAAAAATGAAGGGCCAGATCATAAAAAAACATTTACAGTCGGACTATATATATGTGGCGAGCAAGTTTCCATTGGAATCGGGCATAAGATACAATATGCAGAAATAGTTGCTGCTGAAAAATATCTAAAAGAAATTACATCAGCAAATTAAAAGCAAAAATAAGCGATCCCGAAGGGATTCGAACCCTTGGCCCCCGGGTTAGAAGCCCGGTGCTATATCCTGGCTAAGCCACGGGACCGCGTAGGATGGTGTTTGCTGTGAGTGGAGTACGAAATAGATGTTTATCCATAAAAGGCTTTTGTATAAAAAAAACTCAAAAAGCGTAAGGATATTATTGGAAAATCCATCTCTTCAACATAAATATTAATATATGGTACGAATAGTATCAAGAAATACTTATTAGCATTACCTTTGACGAGGTTTCATACATGAGTGAACTACTGATATATTCAAACGGTAAATATGTGCCAAAATCCCAGGCCACTACTTCTCTTTATGACCATGGTTTCCTGTATGGCGACGGTGTTTTTGAAGGCATCAGGGCGTATAACGGGCGTGTTTTCAAGTTAGACGAACACATCGACAGGTTATACGATTCTGCAAAAGCCATTGCGCTTAAGATCCCGCTGTCAAAAGAGGAGATGAAAGAAGCGATCCTTGAGACTCTGCGAAAGAACAACTTGACCGATGCATACATCAGACCTATTGTTTCAAGAGGCGTAGGCGACTTGGGACTCGATCCCCGCAAATGTTCTGTCCCCAACATCTATATCATAACACAGGAATGGGGTGCAATGTATGGCGACCTCTATGAAGTAGGTTTGACTGCAATAACAGTTGCAATTAGGCGAAACGCGCCAGATGCGCTCTCACCTAACATTAAGTCGATGAATTATCTTAACAACATCCTCGCAAAGATCGAAGCGAACGAAAAAGGCGGCGATGAGGCAATATTTCTTGACAACAACGGCTATATTTCCGAAGGTTCCGGCGACAACATCTTTGTAGTCAAGAACGGCAAGGTCGTAACTCCGCCAACCATCAATAATCTGAAAGGTATAACAAGAGCTGCAGCAATTGATATTTTAAAAGAGATGGAGTATTCTATCATAGAAGTGAACATCGGTATGTTCGACCTTTATACAGCGGACGAAATATTTGTGACTGGCACCGCTGCCGAATCCGCTCCGATCACAAAGGTTGACGGACGCGTAATAGGTGATGGAAAACCAGGGCCCATAACAAAGAAAATGATCGAGGCATTTGAGTACATAACACAGAACACTGGTACCACGATCAATCCTTAACATTAGTGTTTTTGCGGGATGCTTTATCTCGCATTTATTTTAATATATATTTTATTGCGATTACCAACTCTTTTCCAGATCAATTGGTATTTTTTATTCCACTTAAAATTTATTTTTGATATGTTCACATGGGAAAAGTAGCATTTTTTTCTGCAATTATAAAATTAGGGATGAACACTATAAAATATAGTGCAAATATTAAAAAAAGTTGACGTTAAATAATGAACTTATGGGTGGATGACCGCCTATTCACACAGCCGGCTTTGGCACAATAGTTATATAGAACTACAAACATCTAAAATGACCTAAGACCTGTATTTACAGGTTCCTTATAATTAATCTATTACTAAATTGGAGGCTTAAAGATATGGCAGGACAAATGACTGGACAGCCAATTTTCATTATGAGAGAAGGCAGTCAAAGATCAAAAGGCAGAGAAGCACAGAGTAACAACATCATGGCTGCAAAAGCCGTTGCAGAATCTGTAAGAACCACACTCGGTCCAAAAGGAATGGACAAGATGCTTGTTGACGGAATGGGCGATGTAGTGATCACCAATGACGGTGCAACCATTTTAAGAGAAATGGATATCGAACATCCTGCAGCAAAGATGATCGTTGAAGTCGCAAAGACACAGGACAGCGAGGTCGGAGACGGCACAACAACTGCTGCTGTACTTGCTGGCGAACTTCTCAAAAAAGCAGAAGACCTTATCGAGCAGGATATACACCCAACAATTATCGCATCAGGGTACAGAATGGCAGCCGACAAGGCAGCCGAAATTCTTGAATCACTTGCAAAAAGCGTCACTGTTGATGACCGTGAACTTCTTATCAACATCGCCGCAACCGCAATGACCGGAAAGGGTGCAGAAGCATCAAAAGATATACTTTCAGCAATTGCAGTGGATGCAGTTTGCAGCATTGTTGACAAGGACGATGAAGGCAACACAGTTGAGATGGAAAATATCAAGGTCGAGAAAAAGACCGGTGCCCGTATGGAAGCATCGGAACTCATCGAGGGTATGATCATCGATAAAGAGCGTGTACACACAAATATGCCAAAAAAGGTTGTGAATGCAAAGATCGCACTTCTCAACTCCGCTATCGAACTCAAAGAAACAGAAGTCGATGCTGAGATATCGATCACATCCCCTGACCAGTTACAATCTTTCCTTGATCAGGAAGAGAAGATGTTAAAAGACCTTGTTGCAAAGGTTGTAAACAGTGGTGCAAACGTTGTATTCTGCCAGAAAGGTATTGACGACATGGCACAGCACTTCCTTGCAAAAGCAGGTATCTTTGCTATCAGGCGTATCAAAAAGAGTGACATGGAGAAACTCGCAAGAGCAACCGGCGCAAGCCTCATCACAAACTTTGATGAGATCGCAGACAGCGACCTTGGAATTGCAAAGCTTGTCGAGGAACGAAAGGTCGGCGGCGACAACATGACATTCGTCACAGGATGCGACAATCCAAAGGCAGTATCCATTCTTCTCCGTGGCGGTACAGAACATGTACTCGATAACATCGAGAGAGGACTTGAAGATGCACTTCGTGTAGTAGGCGTTGTGATCGAAGACGAGAAACTCGTTGCAGGCGGTGGCGCACCGGAAGTTGAAGTTGCACTTAGACTTCAGGAATATGCAGCAACACTTAGCGGTAGGGAACAGTTGGCAGTCAAAGCATTTGCAGAAGCACTTGAAGTAATACCAAGAACACTTGCAGAGAATGCAGGTCTTGACCCGATCGATATGCTTATGGAGCTTCGTGCACACCACGAAAAAGGCGTAAAGACAGCAGGTCTTAATGTCTATGTAGGTGAGGTTATTGACATGTGGGAAGCAGGAGTTGTAGAACCTCTAAGAGTTAAGACTCAGGCAATCAACGCAGCAACCGAATCAGCAGTAATGATTCTCAGGATCGATGATATCATTGCATCCACCAGCGCACCTGCAATGCCTCCTGAAATGGGCGGTATGGGCGGTATGGGTGGAATGGGCGGTATGCCCCCCGGAATGATGGGATAACTGCAAAAAACAATATTTAACAGGCGCAGTTTTACTGCGCCCATTTACTTTTTTTATAGTATATGTTTTATAAACATATAGTTCGAGTCAATCTGAGCGTCA
>JAMJFS010000034.1:2562-16221 GCA_023544565.1 Methanosarcinaceae archaeon | reverse complement strand
CTTGCGAAATTTAGGTTCGAACACGGCACCAATTAAGGTCCGCGCCCTCACCAAGACCTCACTCGCATGGTTTGACGGGCGGTGTGTGCAAGGAGCAGGGACGTATTCACCGCGCTATGTTGAAACGCGATTACTACGGATTCCAGCTTCATGAGGGCGAGTTACAGCCCTCAATCCGAACTAAGGTTGGGTTTAGGAGATTACCATCTCCTTTCGGAGTAGGGACCCATTGTCCCAACCATTGTAGCCCGCGTGTAGCCCGGGAGATTCGGGGCATACTGACCTACCGTAGCCCGTTCCTTCCTCCGCTTTAGCAGCGGCGGTCCCCACAGTGTGCCCATCGTTCCGGAGAACATGCTGGCAACTGTGGGCGCGGGTCTCGCTCGTTGCCTGACTTAACAGGATGCTTCACAGTACGAACTGACGACGGCCATGCACCTCCTCTCAGCGATTCAGGTAAGGTCTTTAGCCTGACCTACATATTGCTGTCGCCCCCGGTGAGTTTTCCGGCGTTGAGTCCAATTAAACCGCAGGCTCCACCCGTTGTAGTGCTCCCCCGCCAATTCCTTTAAGTTTCAGCCTTGCGACCGTACTTCCCAGGTGGTTCGCTTCACGGCTTCCCTACGGCACCAGAAACGGTCGCACCGTCCCTGACACCTAGCGAACATCGTTTACGGCTGGGACTACCCGGGTATCTAATCCGGTTCGTGCCCCCAGCTTTCGTCCCTCACCGTCGGACCCGTTCTGGTAAGACGCCTTCGCCACTGGTGGTCCCACAGGGATTACAAGATTTCACTCCTACCCCTGTAGTACCTCTTACCTCTCCCGGTCCCAAGTCTAACAGTATCCCCTGAAAGCCTAACAGTTGAGCTGTCAGATTTCCCAGAAGACTGATTAAACCGGCTACGGACCCTTTAGACCCAATAAAAGTGATCACCACTCGGGCCGCCGGTGTTACCGCGGCGGCTGGCACCGGTCTTGCCCGGCCCTTGCTAACAAATGAGTTTTAATCATCTGGACAGCCAACACTAGGTGCTGGCACTCGGGGTTCCCTTATCGCGGTTTCCCGCATTGTAAAGTGTTCGCGCCTGCTGCACCCCGTAGGGCCTGGATTCGTGTCTCAGAATCCATCTCCGGGCTCTTGCTCTCACAACCCGTACCCGTCGTAGGCTAGTAGGTACATTACACCCACTACTACCTGATAGGCCGCAGATCCATCCTTAGGCAGCCGAAGCCTTTTGACCAAAAAGCATTCCAGCATAAATGGTCTATTCGGTATTATCACCAGTTTCCCGGTGTTATGCCAATCCTAAGGGCAGGTTATCCACGTGTTACTGAGCAGTCCGCCATGTTCACGAAGAACATTTGACTTGCATGGCTTAGTCGAACACTGATAGCAGTGACCTCTGGCAGGATCAACCAGAATTGTTTGTTGATTCTGCGCACACTAGTATCTTATCTTTGGAAGTCAATAGAATTTTTGGGAAAGAACTCACAATTGATGTTAATAAATTGAGAGTCTCTCATGCACATTCGATTGATTCGATTCAGTTATGTTTGATTAAACACCACCGATCAGAATTAATCGAACTGTCATATCTAACGTCAGTCAGAAAACAACTCCTGACTCCACCAATGAATTATAAGGCGGTGATAAAGGTGATAGATTATAATAAAATTATAATCGAATTATGTTCCCGCACCCTTAAGGTGAAGGAAACTCATAATATGCACGATGGTATATAAGCATTCCCCATGTGGCCACCCACATCGGAAAATTACTTGAATGATCCATTTTGCCGCAACTTCGGAATTGAGTTGATATGGAACAGATAAATCCGTTTTAATCCGCATCAAGCCTCCCGATGGAAGCAACCCTAGAACCACACCTTCGTATATAAACATTGCGAGGACATCTGAAAAAAACATCTTGCCGAGTCCAAATTAACGTTTTGTTTTTATACTATAATAGATTAAATCATCCTGATTATTATGACTACTAAAATAAACCTGAGGGATCGATTTTTACGTCACTGAAACGATTCGAAACGCACATATAAGCATTTTTGATACAACCCTGCGCGACGGGGAACAGACACCGGGCGTGTCACTTACCCCACAGCAAAAGATGGAGATCGCACATCAACTCGACAAACTCGGAGTTGACATTATCGAAGCCGGTTTCCCCATATCATCCGCGGGCGACAAGGAATCCGTCAAGTCAATAGCAAATGCCGGACTGTCCCTCGACGTATGCGGCCTTGCCCGCGTCCTGACAAAGGACCTGGACACATGTCTTGACTGCGGCGTGGACATGATACATACATTCGTATCCACATCAGACATCCAGCGCATACATACTATAAAGAAAAGCCGTGAAGAAGTCATAGACATGGCTATTGCAGCCGTCGAATACATCAAGGACCACGGCGTCAAATGCATGTTCTCTGCAATGGATGCAACAAGAACAGACTTTGATTATCTTCTGGAAGTATTCAAAGCCGTCGAAAATGCAGGCTGCGACATTGTCAACGTACCCGACACAGTCGGCGTAATGGTACCATCAGCAATGTATACCCTCATCAGGAAAATAGATGAAAACATTAATTTGCCAATTGATGTACACTGCCACAACGACTTCGGACTAGCAGTCGCAAACAGCCTGCTCGCAGTCGAAGCCGGTGCAAGGCAGGTACAAGTGACAATAAACGGACTGGGTGAGCGCGCAGGCAATGCAGACCTTGCACAAACCGTAATGAGCCTACATTCCATCTATAGTGCAAAAACGAATATCATTACAGAATATATAGTAGAAACGTCACAACTTGTCGAACGCTACACAGGCGTGCGCCTACCGCCACACATGCCAATCGTCGGCGAGAACGCATTTGCGCACGAGTCCGGTATTCACACCCACGGTGTACTTGAGAAATCCGATACATTCGAACCCGGCATAATGACACCTGAGATGGTCGGTCACAAAAGGCGGATCGTACTCGGAAAACATGCAGGAAAACACGCAGTAAAACAATCACTCGAATCCGCTAACGTTCGGCCAACAGATGAACAACTAACCGAGATATTGAGCCGGATAAAAACAATTGCAGACAAAGGCAAACGCATAACAGATGCAGACCTTTATGCAGTTGCATCCGTCGTTCTTGGCAAAACTGCAATTGAAGAAAGAATAAAACTCAAAGAACTGTCTGTGATGACTGGCAACATCACCACCCCTACCGCAGTAGTAAAACTTGAAATAAATGGTGAAGAAACCGTTTCCTCGAACACAGGTGTTGGCCCTGTTGATGCTGCACTCAATGCAGTCCAGAACATAATCGGAGAACACGCAAAACTCAAAGTACGTGATTTCAGGATCGAAGCGATCTCCGGCGGTTCCGATGCCCTCGCAGAAGTATCAATCGCAGTAGAAGATGAAAAAGGGCGGATAGTTACAGCAAACTCAGCAAGTGCAGACATCGTAATAGCATCAGTGGATGCACTCATCACAGCCATAAATATGCTGTACAAATGACCTAACAATGCAATGCAGAATGATAATAGATTCCCACTGTCATCTTGACTTTCCTAAATTCAACAGCGATTGCCATGAAGCAATAGAGCGTGCGCGCAGTGCCGGTGTGGTTGAGATCATCAACTCAGGAGTAGACTACAAAACCAACCTCACAACACTTGCGCTTGCCAATAAATACGATAACATACACGCAACACTCGGCTTAGGTCCTGGAGTTGCCACAACTAAAGATGATGAAGATATTGGACGAATCCTGTCCCAGATAGAACAGAACATTGAAAGTGCGGTCGGTATCGGTGAAGCAGGGCTTGATTACTTCCACTGCAAAACCGATTCTGAAAGGGCACGTCAGATAGATGTATTCAAAAAAGTGATAGAGATCGCTGAAACATTTGACAAGCCGCTCGTGATCCATGCAAGGGATGCCGAATATGAAACGTTGCAACTTGTACAGCATCTTGATAACGTGGTATTCCACTGCTACAGCGGTTCACTTGAAACAATGAATCAAATAACAGATGCAGGATACCATGTTTCCATTGCAACGCTTGTTTGTTTCTCAAAACACCATCAATACCTTGCAAAACACTTGCCGCTTAAAAGTATGATCATTGAAACCGACAGCCCATACCTTTCCCCACGAAAAGGAAGGAACGAGCCTGCATTCCTTGTAGATTCGGTTACAATGATCGCAAAGCTTCGCGACATGAAAGAAATAGATATTGCAAAGGCAACAGTACAGAACACACGCCGGGTTTTTGGACTTTGAGATATTATTGTAAACAAATAACCACGCAATAATATTATACAACAGAAGGTCAGAATATGAATGTTGAAAAGATCAATGCATCCCCTTATGACGCTAACATATACCTTATTAACAAAAAAATACTAATCGATACAGGAATGAGCCCCCGTTCCCTTTATGAAGAGATCGAAAAGCATATTGACCCAAAAAACATTGAACTCATTATACTGACACACTGCCACTACGACCACACTGGGGCGGCAACAGAGATCGAAGAAAAATGCGGTGCAAAGGTTGCAATACACCGCGATGATATGGAACTCCTGAATGATAACACGGGAAGCGTCGCGTCAATGTTCGGCCATCCGGCACCGACAGTTATACCTTCGATCATCTACGAAGGCGGAGAGCATATCCCAATCAGTAATACCGAAAACCTTGAAGTAATCCACACACCCGGCCACACACCCGGCGGGATCTGCCTCTATGAACCCGTATCAAAAAGCCTGTTCTCAGGAGATACAGTATTCCCCCAGGGCAGTATCGGGCGCACCGATTTTATAGGCGGCTCATCCGACGAATTGACAAAGTCGATCGAAAAACTTACACAACTGGATGTAAATGTACTATATCCGGGCCATGGTATTGTGACCGATGATAATGTCAATGCCCAGATCCACATGTCCTTACAAATGTCCGCAGTAATGCGTTGAACAGAGTTACACTCATGCCAAAAAATTCCAAATCCAGGCCTAAATCTAAGTCTAAGTCTAAACTTGATGAGCGGGACGGACCCAATACTAAAAATAAGGTCAAACCGTCCCCAGTCTCACTTTTTCTTCCAATCAACCTTAAAAATGCTGAAAAACATGGCTGGGACGAGTTGGATATAATTATCATAACAGGGGACGCATACGTAGACCACCCCAATTTTGGCGCAGCGATCATCGGGCGCGTGCTCGAAGATGCCGGATTCAAGGTCGGCGTCATCCCACAACCAAAATGGGACAGTGTTGACGATTTCAAAATACTTGGTAAACCGCGCCTTTTTTTTGCAGTAACTGCCGGAAACACAGACTCTATGGTGGGCAACTACACACCATCCCAAAGACTGCGGCACGATGACGCATACTCACCTGGCGGCAAGGAAGGTCTTCGCCCAAACCGCGCTGTTGTTGTGTATTCCAACCGTATCAAGGAAGCATATCCGGATACCCCGATCGTGATCGGCGGTATAGAAGCATCTCTCCGCAGGCTAGCCCATTATGATTACTGGTCAGACAAGGTGCGCCAGTCCATTCTGGCAGATGCTCCGGCGAACCTGCTGGTGTACGGAATGGGGGAACTCCAGACCGTTGAGATCGCAAAACGTTTGGACGGCGGTGAGCAGATCGACGAAATCCATGACATTGACGGAACTGCATGGAAGATGGAGGTCAAGAGATGGCGTGAAGAGAAAGCAAAGCCCAACCTTGCGGACAGATATATCGAACTGCCAACCTATACTGAAGTGTCCAAAGACAAGGTTTTGTATGCAAAAGCATTCAAGGCAACCGAACTTGAACAGGATGCCGTTCGTGGAAAAGGATTGGTGCAGCCACATCCAAAGACCGTGATCGTCCAGAACAAGCCAATGCGCGCGTTGTCACAGGAAGAACTTGATCATGTCTATGAACTCCCATTTACAAGAGAAGCACACCCGTCATACAAGGAACCTGTTCCCGGACTTGATGTGGTGAAATTCTCGATCACCACGCACCGCGGTTGTTTCGGGTCCTGCTCGTTCTGCGCCATCAGTATGCACCAGGGAAGAATGATCACAAGCCGTAGTATTGATTCAGTTGTGCGCGAGGCGCAGCGCTTGACCAGGATCAGGGGCTTTAAGGGCATCATCAACGGAGTCGGCGGACCGTCCGCAAATATGTACGCAATGGAGTGTAAGAAATGGGAGAAAAGCGGCGCGTGCAAGGACAAATTGTGTTTGTATCCACAGCCCTGCCCGTCCCTTGATACAAGTCACGCACACACAATTGAGATGATGCGCCGCCTGCGCGGTGTTGAAGGCGTCGTAAAGGTGTTTGTAGGATATGGTGTGCGCTACGATCTTGCGCTTCTAGATGAAGAGTATATGGAAGAACTGTGCGCGCACCACGTTAGCGGGCAACTTAAGGTCGCGCCGGAACATTATATTAAACAGGTGACAGATGCCATGCGAAAACCCGGGCGCGAGGTGTTCGATCAGTTTGCTATGAAGTTCAGGGAGATCAACAAGAGACTTGGCAAGGAGCAGTACCTTGTCACATTCCTGATATCGAGCCACCCGGGCTGTACGATAGATAATATGATTGAACTTGCAGAGTACATCCGCGACAAGAGGATGTACACAAAACAGGTGCAGGATTTCACCCCAACCCCGATGACAGCCGCCACATGCATGTTCCATACCGGACTTGACCCTTTCACCGGCGAGGAACTCTATGTTGCAAAAGGACAGAGAGAGAAACGAATGCAACGCGCACTTTTGAGATACAAGGACCCTGAGAATTATAATCTTGTACATGATGCACTTGATAAGGCAGGGCGAATGGACCTGGTTGGGACTGCGTGGAATTGTTTGATTGGAAGGAAGAAGTGGTAGATTTTGGATTGAGGGGAATTAATTGTCCGGTAATCGACTATCTTTTTAGAATATAATGTACCCCTCGTCTCTTCCCAATAAGTTCAACAATTCCATTATTAGCCATATCAGATAATTCTTTAGTGGCTAATGTTCTTACAACACCACCAATCTCACAATATGTTTTCCGGTCAATCTTGCCGTGCTCTTTTAAATAATGTACAGCCTTCTTTTGCATTTCATTTAAGCCCAATTGCCCCAAATATTCATCTGTGAGTTTGGATTTTCTAAAAAACGCATCGTTTTCGTATTTTATGTATCGTAATACACAATATCCCACGAATTTGTGTATCGTAATACAAATTATGCAAAAAAAAATGTTTATTGAGAGATTTTTGATACCGAATTAATCCATCAAACATGAAAAAACATCTATGGTCAGTAGATTGAAAAGTCGAATAAGAAAAAGCGGTTGCCTGCTCTCCCTCTTCTAAGAGCCGTACTTGCGACTTTCACCGCATACGGCTCAAGCATTTCATAACCCTTTCGGTATCTGGCAGCAGTTTTGATTTACTGCTTTTGTAATTCTGGTTTGCAGCCTATTAACGCATTGAACATCTGTAATTCTCTCGCTTTTCAGCGTCGTTGAGTATCTTACATTCATAAGTTTGCCTCCATTCATACAATGAAACACCACAGGTAAGTCAGCACCCTTTCGGGTCAAAGCAAATTTTGAACATCTATACAACTCATTACAAATTGTCATTCGCTTTTTACCATCTCCTCTACCCACCATGCCATCGTTGCCCCTCGCGGAGTTCCTACCCGTTTTCGGGAGCATGTTGGGCTTACCAAGTTCTATATCACAAATAATTATGGAAACCTTAGAAGCCATCTTTAAACCGGGAACCATTTGTCCATTCCCTACAATGCGGCACAAGTCATTGTAGTCTGATTCCGCACCTTTTGGTTTAAGCGCATAAGTCCAATTTCGCTTATTCGCAGTCACGATTCTTACGATGGTTCGCATTACACTTTTCATAGTTTCCTTGTCCTTGCAGTTAAGCCGAATTGGACTTTCGGATTTTCCCACGTTATCCTGTGAACTTAACATTCCAACGTTACCATTGACGCATCTCACAGTAGGATTACTCCAAATGGAAAGAGTAGCCGTGAGGCAATTTGTGATATAATTTCTTGTCGTACTGCGCCGCCTGCGGCGGTTGTATTGTTCATAGTTACAAATACAAAAACGCAATTTCCATCACTTCATCGCAAGCCTGACAAGTTCCACCAGATCAATAACATCCGTATCACTCCCACCTTCAATCAAATTCTTGGTACACAACGGACACGACACCACAGTCAACACAACATTTATTCCAAAAATACATTTTCGATATTGATTGAATTTACATCTCCCCCATAGTCCAGTATTATGGAAACCATACTTAAAAGATGTATTTTTGTGGTATATGTTTCTATAATTTTATCGTCAAGAGTGACTTTAAAGGTATATTCTGACCATCGGTCAATCTCGAACCAGAGTGGTTTGAGAAAGGCAGCAGACGTTTTTGAAAATACTAAAAACTTTTCTTTGAGCATGGATCTATTATTTGAATCAAATACTTCAACCACTACCTTGTGATCATTTTTAACCCCATTTAAATAAAGATCGTAACTTTAAATAATCAATCATCACTTCATCGCAAGCCTGACAAGTTCCACCAGATCAATAACATCCGTATCACTCCCACCTTCGATCAGGTTCTTAGTACAAAGCGGACACGACGTGATAAGATAATCCACTCCATCGGGAACATCCATTAACCTCTTTTTTACAAGTGCAAGTGACAGCTCCGGGTAACCTGTACGAACACCGCCGCCACCGCCACAACACCTTGCATCCTCGCGGTTTGTCTTCATCTCCTTAAGATCGCACACAGCCGTAATCACCTTGCGCGGTGCATCGAACACACCCCTGCATCGTCCAAGATGGCATGCATCATGATACGTTACAGTAAGGTCAAGACGCTTAAGTTCCAGCTCAGATAGATGTTCCGCCAAAAACTCTGATACATGAACTACCTTGAACTCATCAGGATAACTCTGTATCAGGGTATTGTGGCATCCTGCACAGCTCGTAATAATAGTATGCGCACCCACCATCCTAATTTGTTCTACATTGTGCGCGATCATCTTATCAGCATCAAAACCTGTTCTTATAAGCGGTGAACCACAGCACACCTCATCAGGCAACAGCGTAACATCAAAATGACTCAGAACATCAAACGTCGCGATCACTGATTCAGGATAACGATATGCTCCAAGGCATCCCACAAAATACACATATTCCGCAGTCTCCTTTATCGATCCCGTGCACTCACCAAGCCATTCGCGCCTGCCGGATTCCTCACCAAGGGAATTACCCGTCTCAGTTATCCTTTTATGGAGTTTCTTCTGCGCCTCGGTCATATCACCCTTCATCACAAGCCTGTGACGGATATTCTCAATAACATTGATCGGGTTAGCACCTGCCGGACACATCTGTTTGCACATACCGCACGTCATGCAGGTGTTAAGACTCTCAAGTACATCATCATCAACATCAAGCCCCTGCGAGATGCCATGTGCAACAAGCATACGCCCGCGCGCACCCGCTGATTCCCATCCAACCTCTTCTAAAACAGGACAGACCGAGCGGCAGGCACCGCACCTGACGCATTTCAACACTGACCTCAGATCAACATCAAGCATATCTCACACCCCCAGTTTCCCAGGATTCAATATGCCTTTGGGGTCAAGTGCGCGCTTGATAAGGATCATCACATCAAGTGCATCACCACGCTCAAGCCTCATATACTCACACCGGGCACTTCCTATCCCATGCTCCGCACTGACTGTCCCATCAAGCATGATAGCAGTTTTGTGGATCTTATCTGCAGCAAGATTTAATCTTTCCCACTGCTCATTATCCAGCATATCAATACACATACCAGTATGCAGGTTACCGTCCCCCACATGCCCATACGTCATGATAGGCAGGTCAAACTCATCTGAAATAGACTGCACCAGTTTAAGCATTCTCGGGATCTCTTTTATCGGTACGCCAACATCTTCTCCAACATAAACCCGCGTTTTGTTTGGATTGATCCGTGAAATTGCCGCACCAACCAGCCTGCGCGCCGACCATATCTCCTCCATCTCCTTCCTGTCTGCAGCAACACGAATACCGGATGCAAATGGCTTACATACCGCTTCAACAATTTCCGCTTCTTCCACAACTGAACTCTTTGTGCCATCAAATTCAAACAATATGGTAGCACCTGCGTCTGGAATTGCAATATTGGGATCATAACTATTCAGTACCTCGACAGTTGTCCTGTCAAGTATCTCACAAGCAGATGGAATGACTCCCTCTGAAAGCGTCTTAACAACAGCCTCCCCTGCAAGTTCAGGAGTTTCAAACGATGCCAGTACAACAGTTCGTGCTTTTGGAAGCGGATGTATCTTGAGTATCGCTTTTGTGATAACACCAAGTGTCCCTTCAGAACCGACCATAAGCCGCGTCAGATCATATCCTGCCGATGATTTTAACGTTTTTGAACCTGTGTGGATCACACTGCCATCTGCCAGGACAACCTCGAGGTCAAGCACATAACTTCTGGTTGTCCCGTATTTCACAGAACGCATCCCGCTCCCATTGTTCGCGATCAGTCCCCCGAGCGTACACATAGCCGAACTGCCCGGGTCAGGCGGGAAAAAGAAACCTTCCGCCTTCAGCACTTCATTGAGTTTTGAATGTACGACCCCTGGCTCAACCGCAACCTGCAGGTTATTGATATCAATGTCAAGTATCCTGTCCATGCCTGAAAGATCAAGTACGATACCTCCCTCGAGCGCAACAGCCCCACCTGCAAGTCCAGTCCCTGCACCCCGTGCTGTTACCGGAATTTCATGTTCATTTGCAAACTTCAATATCTTCGATACCTGTTCTGAATCCTGCGGACGCACAACATAGTCAGGTGTGCCACGGATCTGTGATGCATCGGATGAATAACAGTACAACTCCATTGGTGATGCAGATACACTGTCAATTCCTACAATTTCCTGCAAATTTGTAATCAATTCCATTTATCCTCAATTCTTTTTGAGACGTTGTAGTATGCTTAAACCTTGCGGTCTTTAAAGCCAAACATTTACATCTACGTAGGAGAATGTACATTCAATGACAAGGTATTTTGAAGTACAACAACGCGATGGTGCTGCAAGGATAGGAAAACTATTACTTGACATGCCCATACGCACACCACATCTCATCGAGATCAGTCAACTCAAAAAATGGAAAGAAGGAAACAACCCGATACTTGATGCGGGTTCGCTATGGAGTTTAGGGTCAAGAGAGAATGCACAAAGACATCTTGAAGAGATGCGAGAATTTGTCGGTGATGACACACTAATAATCCTCCCGCACCAATCTTTTCCACTTGCGACACCCGATGACGTGGCAGTGAAAAGTGCTGATGCACTTGACCTTTCAACCACTGGTGCTATTGGTACTGCATTCCGTGCAAGGCAGAAGATCAGGAAAAGTGACCTGTACGTGATGGAAGGTGCAGGAAGTCTTGAGAACAACTCAAGGCGTTTCTTCAATACCTTACTTGAACTGAAAAACAGTGTCCCTGCAGATACTGCTGTGTATGCCCCTAATATTTGTATGCCGGAAAATGCTGCAATGCTTGTTTACCTTGGAATTGATGTCGTGGATGATACGCGCGCGGTGGTAGCAGCATACAATGACATATATCTTACACCATCCGGCAGGTTTTACCTCGATGCACTCGCAGAACTTCCATGCAAATGCGAAACGTGTGCGCATCTTGATGTTAAAGAACTTAGTGAAATGGATAAAATCGAGCGCGCACAACATCTTGAAAAACATAACAGGAACGTACTTGAAGCCGAACTCGCACTTGTGAGGGAAAAGATACGTGCTGGTACCCTTAGAGATTATATCGAAGGACAATGTAGAACACGCCCGTGGCTGACAGCGCTTTTGAGAATTGCAGATTACGAATATGATTATATCGAGCAGCAAACGCCAATCGTACGCTCGAACGAGATGATGGCAAATAGCGGAGAATCACAGACACGCGCAGAAGTTGTACGGTTTGCAAATCGTATCAATGAAAGATACTCGCCGCCTGCGGCTGATATTTTACTTCTTCTGCCATGTTCTGCAAAGAAACCTTATGGATTTTCAAATTCACACCAGAAATTTATCAAGGCACTTGGAAAAGGGCGCAAGTTCGTACATGAGGTCATTATCACATCCCCGCTTGGCATTGTTCCGCGTGAACTTGAACTAACCTATCCTGCCGCACATTATGATACAGCAGTCACGGGATACTGGGATGCAGAAGAGAAAGCTTGGGTTGGTGAATGTCTTGCCAATTATCTCTCAAAGCACAGTTATTCGACCATTGTTGCCCATGTGGAAGGTGCATATCGCGATATCTGCGAATCAGTGAGCAAAGAACTTAGAATAGAGTTCATCTACACGAGTAACGGCAATGTGACATCACATGAATCGCTACGAAACCTGAAAGACACTGTTTCAGAACTTTGTGAAGGACGTAAACGTTCAGCTGAAACTGTCATAAAAGACATGCTGCGCAAGATAGCAGATTACCAGTTCGGACATGGGGCAGGAGATATACTGATACCGGAACGTGCGGCTATCAAGGCACCATTTCCAAAACATCAGGTGTACGTTGATAAGACCCATGTCGCAACCCTTGTGCCACAATACGGCACGCTCGCTATTACGATCGCAGGAGCAGAGATGTTGCTGCCACTTAACAAATATGTGATCACGATTGAGGATTTCGTACCAAAGGGATCAATACTTGCTGTTGGTGTTACTAGTGCCTATCCTGATATCAGACCAAACGATGAAGTGCTCGTTTCAGGTGGCAAGGCATTCTGTGTCGGGCGCGCGGTAATGAGTGGAAAAGAGATGGAAGGATCTACGCGTGGTATAGCTGTTGACCTGAGGCATGTTAAAAAATTGAAATAATCAGTATAAGTATGAGATGAAAAGTTTGAAAAATTGTTGTTATTACTCAGTATTCGTTATCTTTGAAGAATGGTTTTGGCAATTTAAATGAATGTGCCATGAAACCATATGCGAACAATACTACACAGTACATAAGAAGTATAACTACAACTGAACCTGCATACTTTGTAATTGGATCATGCCCAGGATGAATCTCTGTCCCAAATACCATGTTTGGAATGAAATAGATGCTCCAATATAATCCTGCAATCCATACAGGAATCTGAACTGCTACTGATATGAACCATTTTGCGATACTCATGATATTTACCCTATAGAACGCAATAGCGAAGTCATTATATAAGCTTTTTTAAATCGTCCTGACTATGTATTGGTTTTTACAATAGATAATTATAATACGCCATATATGTGGTTTTTTGGATATTTATGATCTTTTTCATCAAAAGATTTCGAAATATATATATCTGTGAGAGCATCTTTTCCAGATATGTGTATAATAATCAATCTGATAAAAAGATTATTGGATCAACGAGAAAATCCTCGCTACGCTCGGATTGACTCGAACTACATGTTTATAAAACATATACTACGAGAAAATTCTCCCTTCGGTCGAATTGACTCAAACTATATGTTTATAAAACATATACTACGAGAAAATTCTCCCTTCGGTCGAATTGACTCAA
>JAMJFS010000034.1:0-2467 GCA_023544565.1 Methanosarcinaceae archaeon | reverse complement strand
CTCAAACTATATGTTTATAAAACATATACTATAAAAAAACAGAGGGGTAAAATATGAATCAAACAAATAAAGATATTCTTGCGCTCACGCTGTGGATTGTTTCTATCGTGCTAGTACTTGCGAGTATTTATGTTCTTTATACAGAGTATGGAGCAAATATGCCATATCACGAGAGCATATTTCCGGGAAGGTCCTCAGAACCCATTGAACTTAGTAGAGGTGGAGAACTGGCTGAAAATATCGCACACATATTTATGTACCTACTGGACCTAGGTGTGCCGGTATTTGCAATATTGATTGGTCACCATTTGCTGATGAGTTTGCGATCTATATTATCAGAACATGAGGGATAATATGACAGAAACAGAGCCAAATATTGAACGATTTAATCTTAATCAAAGATTGCAACATGCTGTACTTGCAGTATCATGTCTGATACTTTTTATAACAGGTCTGTTAATAAAATTCCCTGATGATCTGGGACATTTTGCAATGCTCCTTGGAGGATTCGAGGTAACCACCACAATGCACAGGTTTGCAGGAGGTGGCATTTTAGTACTATGTATCTTCCATCCACTGTATTACCTGTTTAACCGCGAGTGGATGAAAACAAAAGAAATGCTACCAGGCATCATTGATGTAAAGAACATCATAGCTGATACATTATACATCGTTGGTCTGTCTAAAAAAGGGCAGTACAAAAAATACGCATACCGTGAGAAACTTGATTACTGGGGTGCAATAATATTCTTCCCAATATTGGTTGTCACCGGTATTGCACTATGGTTCCCAATATTCTTTGTAGAAAACATAGCATCTGCGGATTATCTTCCTGCAATGCGGGTCATCCATACAATGGATGCGATATTGGCAGGTATGGCAGTAATGATGCACATGTATAATGTTCACCTGAGTCCTGAATTCTTCCCTGCAAACTGGACAATGTTCACAGGTCAGATATCCCCTGAAAGGGCAGAAGAAGAATTCCCGCTCTGGTATGAAAGTGTCGTAAATGAGAATGAAGAGTAAAAACTCTTCTTTTTTTCTGTTTTTTAGATATATTGCATTATCGGGTTTAATATTCAACATTCTTTTTTAGTATTAGTATCGTAACATATCATTGATGAACATACGACGCTTTGTTCCGGATGATTTTGAAGATATCCTTTCAATTGAACAAGAGGCTTTTAGTGACCACAATCCTCTTGTTTACATCAATTTCTATGAAATGAACGTAAACGGGTTTTTGGTAGCCGTGGAAGATAATACGATCGTAGGCTTTGTAGTGGGTTATCAACTAAATGAAAATGAGGGACGCATATTCTCACTGGCTGTTAAAGATGGATACAAAGGTCGTGGGATTGGGACCAGGCTGATCCATTCAATATTAAAAGTATTCTATGAAAACACATTCCAAACTGCAAGCCTTGAAGTCCGCATAAGCAACGTGCGCGCACAGCAATTATACCAGCGAATTGGATTTGTGCCTTGCTGGATTGAAAAAAAGTATTATTTTGATGGAGAAGATGGAGTCATTATGAAGATGCGTACATCTCCACAATGTTCATCTTGTGTTTTGGCTAATTCATTACAGGAACATGTCATTCCTACCAGACATGAACCTGTTTTTAAAAACCCTGGTTCTATTTAGTTGCTTTGTACAATCTCAGAATTGCTTCGTAATGCAAGTTCATGCATCCTTGCAGAAGTTCTTCCAATACCAGAGAATTCATCATCTGATATTATAGAAGCAAGTTCATTTCCAAGAACAAAAATTGCATGTTTGTGTTCTGCTTTACTTCGGTGAATGTGTACAGGACTTATTGACAGTGAGTGATATTCGTCGAAACCGCAAGTGGATTCGTCGCATTCAAAGTGTTTCTTGATCTGTGCCATCAATGTATGTAACTGAATTAGTTCATCTTTGTGCATAATTACCAACCTAAACCCTTTTCATAACAAATATAAGCTTAACCACAATATGCTAACATACAAGTACTATCCCAAATCTGATAAAACCATTATTGCAGGATGGGGATTTCCGAGTTCACCTATATAAGTATTTATATAAATTATTTAGGATTAATCGTGATGAATCCATATATATATAACAAATGTATACCAAGAAAATGCTCACTTCATTCGCATTAACTTGGACTACATAATCTTATAGATTATAGAGGTCGTCCTTTAATTAAATTTCGACATTTAATATAAACATCACACTTGAATTTAATAAAATCGAATCCTCTAAAAAATTAAAAATCACAATAAAACCCCTAATTTAACACAAAATACCCACATTTTGCCCCATAATAATGGTACTGCACCTTACCATTGTATTCATATTCTCCCCTTCTTACCAAAACATCACCATTAGGGCAAATAAAACAATCATTCCCTTCATCAATTTTGATGCTCTTGTCTATAATATCCCTGACTTTTTTCAATTCTTCTTCACTCAGTG
>JAMJFS010000033.1 GCA_023544565.1 Methanosarcinaceae archaeon | reverse complement strand
AATTTATTGAATTTTAGATGGGATTACACGGCAAAAATGAATGTTATTTCCAGACGTTAGATTGACGCCATAGCAAGAACATGCGCGCGTTTTGTAATTCACTTTTATACCACTTCGTTATATATTCACTCATTTGCGCCCACGCAAAACGCCGGAAGCGCGCGCTGATTAGAACACGCTGAATAAATGCGAACACACTAACAATTTCAGACAGGATTTACAGGATGGACAGGATTTGAATATTTGCTTGTGTCATCCTGTCAATCCCGTCCATTATATCTGCGCCCAATATCGATTTTGGACACCCCCACCTCTGCGTCCTCCGCGACCTGCACGCCGTGTGGGCGTAGCAGGCACTCAACTCCGTAGGAGGTGAGTGTGCTCTGCGGTTATTCAATTGTCCCACACCATGAATCATAAATCCACAATCCTCAAAATTAAACTATCGACGCGCCCGCCCAAAGTACAAAACGTCAAATGCATGCCAAATGTGGAAAGAGATATTGATGCATTGGGTGAATACTAACTATTGCATTCCTGCATTCAATCTTCCCACAACGGCAATCCGGTAACCTTATCCAGCCCCCTGGAAAACTCAGGGCCTTCGAATGCCTGGATTACGTACTCTGACGCAAATACGATAGTGCCGGGTGCTAGGTGTCCGCCAATAACAGCCCCGTCTGCATCCGAGAGATTGATGTGTGCATGGACGACGGGAATACCATCTTTTAAAGATACATTGCCTGTAAGGGATGTAATCTCCATCTCCCTGTCGATGTCAAAATAATTGTACACCTTTTCATACTGGTCATAGAAACCCAGCCGTGCTTTTTGCACCGCACCTATAACCTCAACCCTGCCAAGGTGGATATCGTGCTGCTTACAAATACTTGTGATAGCTTCGAGAATGTCGCTCCCGTGGGAAAGTTTGCCCATGAGGTAGCGTGAATGTGATACTTCGCGGATCATGATGGAGGATATGGTGTGGAAATATAAATATGTGATTGGAATGATGGTATTTGTATATCTGTAGGGAGATAGATGCGCAAACGAGAGTGTTTTACCTTAAACCAAAACCAGTACAACCGCCGCATGCGGCATGTTTCCAATCCACTAATCTTATGCAATTATTCACATTAGTCGGATTAATAATGTAATAATACATAATTTTAAATTAAAATCTATCGATTCCGCGAAAATGGCGCACAATATCTATTATACAAATCATTTTGTCCATTAAATGCGAAAAAAAGAAGATTTCATTGATGATAATGGGGTGTGCCGCCTGCGGCGGTTCGACTTGGCGTCAAAAACTGCTCAACAAAGACGAATGATGAAGCACCAAAATCACCAAAGCAACATATAAGTAATTATAAAACTGATTTATGTTATCAATTATAACAATAACAATAACAATAAATACCTCCATCTATCACAACCATCAACCCCTGGGAGACTTTTCTTGAACCATAAGATCGCAAAAGATGCAGTCGTTAACGCAACAATCGATATTCTAACAAAAGCGGAAACACAACTTCCATCTGACGTAATATACGCACTCAAACAAGCGCAGATGCGTGAAACCAGCCAGATAGCAAAAGCACAGCTGTCCGCAATCCTGAAAAACATCGAGATAGCAAAAGAGCACAGCATCCCAATGTGCCAGGATACCGGTATCCTCGTATTCTTTGTAGAACTTGGGCGAGACGCTCATCTTGATTTTAAACTTGAGGATGCGATCATTGAAGGAGTCCGTCGCGCGACCGAAACGATCCCACTGCGCCCGAATGCCGTTGACTCCCTCACACGCAAAAATACAGGGAACAACACAGGCATCGGTCTTCCGGATATCAAATACGAACTTGTTGACGGAGACAAAATAACGATCACAGTCGCACCAAAAGGCGCAGGGTCAGAGAACATGAGCGCAATAACAATGCTCAACCCAACCGAAGTTGACAGTATCCGTAACTTCATCCTCACAACCGTATTGAACGCAGGCGGGATGCCATGTCCACCCATTATAGTCGGGGTCGGGATCGGAGGTTCGTTCGACAAGGCGGCACGCCTTGCTAAATCTGCACTCCTATTGGATATTGAAAACAACCCCGAAAAAATGGATGAACGAGACGAACTGGAACGCGATATCCTGAATGACATCAACTCACTCGGAATCGGTCCAATGGGACTTGGTGGCGACACCACCGCGCTTGCCGTCCATATCAAGACCGCACACTGCCACACCGCATCCCTGCCGGTCGCAGTGAACATACAATGCTGGGCAAACCGTCACGCATCCATAACTCTTGGAGGTGATGAATAGATGGAATATCACCTGACAATACCACTTAATAAAAACGACATCATACAATTAAATGCAGGTGATATAGTCTACCTCACAGGCACAGTGTTCACAGCGCGTGATGAAGCACATGCCAGAGTACTTGAAATAGAAGAAAAAGGCGAACCACTGCCATTTGACCTTAACGGTGCGGTCATATATCACTGCGGACCGCTCATGCAACAAATAGACAATAAATGGCATACAGTTGCAGCAGGACCAACAACAAGCGGCAGGATGTCAAAAATGACACCATCCCTTCTTGAAAAATTCAATGTCCGTGCCCTTATCGGAAAAGGTGGCATGCAGAATGTTTCCGAATCACTAAGAGACAAATGCGTCTACCTGACATACACAGGCGGGTGCGCAGCACTTGCAGCTATATCCATCAAAAATGTATCCAAAGTGCACTGGCTTGATCTGGGAATGCCCGAAGCTGTATGGGAACTGGATGTTGTAGAATTAGGTCCACTTGTCGTTGGAATTGATTCAAAAGGCTGTGACCTGTTATCAGATGTAAGGGAAAATGCAAAACAAGCATTTTCCAGAATATAAAATAATCGACTCTGATCAAATACTTGTCTTATCTCTTATATCATACGACACTATACCATAATCAAGTGATTTCCACGTTTTTCTAAATATTGATCAATGGTTTTATCCAAAACGATTTTCTCAATACGCTCCAATTGTTTAAGTGTTTGTATTTTTTCAGATGATACTGAAAAAATATCGTAAATATTTTATTAAAACGTATAAAAATCGATAGCTTACGCTTTTATTAAACATATAATTATTTGATATTTATCAACTAATTGCAAAAGGTCTAAACAATCTAAATATTTCCAGCAATGTTGGTTTTGGACCTTCAAACATACCTGCTCTTTTTATCGAAGAAAGTTTAATTTGATTAAGAATACCTCCTTCGGTTCTGAATTGTTTTTTTCGGAAAATCATTGACAATGAGCTTATTCAAATGCAACAAACAATATTGATGTATTAAGTTATCTCCAAACACTTCTTTTAATATGGATGAATAACTTGAGTGAAAATCAGTCACAATGAATATTGGTTTTGATGTGTCAAAGTTTGCAAATAAAAATTGCTTGATTGTTTCTGGATCTTTCTTATCGAATAATTCATCAGCTAATGGTCGTTTGGTTTTTGCATCTAAAAGTGTAAGGCAATATTTTTGAGAACGTCCTTCTTTTGGAAATTGCTCATCATAATGTACTATCAAAACGTCTTCAAGAGGGGAAACATTTGTATTATACATCGCATGATTAAAACCTCTAAAAACAGTACTTTTAGATTGTGGAAATATTAGGTGTAGTATGTCTGATATTGCGTTGTAACTCACATGGTTTAATTTAAGCACTTGGTAAATTTTTCCAAGTAATTCAGAAAACATATTTTTAAGATTTTCCCAAACACTTCGATCTTCTTCAAGGTTTTTTCTATAAAATTTACATGAATATTTTCCAATTTTTATGGTGCCCATTCCCTTTTTGGTATATTTATTATAACCATTATGTACGGTTTCATTGTTACATTTTGGGCATTGTGGAGATATTTTCCTGCGGAAAATGTCGTTTTCAGTGTATTCGAAATCATCACCAATCCTATTAAAAATACTTTGAAAAATAGGGATTTCGGAAAAGTTATTAAGGTTGAAGTTTATTGTTACCATGTTTACACAAAGTAATATAATTATAGCACAGTATAATTATATGCTGGCTGTAATTTTATTACAGTTTAAGTCATAACTGGATTTTGGAATTGTGTCATATCATACAAAGAACGTAAATGCTATCCATGCCGTAAGCGTCAGAATGACAGAATGCTTAAGTCCTGCAAAAAACTCTCCTTCACCAAGTTGTCCTGCTACCAAACCGCTTACAAATCCCTGTATTACAGCTGCATGGAAAAGAATACGCATAAATTTATCGGGATCAAATGCACCCAAAAACTGTGACCCTGCACCTGCTGCCGATGCAGCATTACCGGCCTGTGCCATTGTCGGAATAAATGTAGCTGTCAACATCAGAATAACAAAAATGAAAACAAAGAAAGCCATGTAAATAATAACCAGATATACAATCATATTTCCGCTTCGTTCTCTTTGAAGCAATTTGATCTCACTTGCATCACGTGCTGCAGCCTCAAGAACAGATGATACCCTACCACCCGCACGATTCGCCTGTGTAATAAGTGCTACTGATCGTGTAATAAGAGGAGTGTTCATGCGTGCGGCAAAATTTTCAAGTGTCACCTCAAAAGAAATACCCCAGGACATCGATGCATTCATCAACTTGACCTCTTTTGATAGATCCCCATATTCTCCTTTTGCAACTGTAGAGACCGCTCTCGGTAAAGTAAGCCCGGCACGGCTCATTTCCCCAATATCACGTAAGAAATTTGGCATATACTCTTCGATCTTCTTGATTATCCTGCGTTTTTTATAATGCAACATCGCAGGTGGTGTAATGGTTATAAGCACTGTGAATATGATCACATCATCAATTAATGCCGTACCCCATGTGAATTTCATTCCAATAATAAAAAATATAAGTGCAAGTGGAAAACTAAAAAATACAATGTATGAAGGATTACTGTAAAGATATTCATAAGGGTTTTTCAAAAACTGTTTGAGTTTAACATTCACTTTTATTTTTTCAAGACCCAATGCAATTAAATGATCTTCCAACTCCCGAAGCTGGCTTTCACTCAATCTTACCTCACCTGAAGATTGCATTTGCGTTTCATCTTTTGCCACCATATTCAAGCCTCCGGTGTCATACTACTAACTAAAACAATGAACATCATACTTCCTATAGGTATAACTGCGTAAATAAGCAAATACAAAAACATCAAATTGGAACTTCCCATTATAGACATCACTGCTACCATAATGATCAAAAACAACGGTCCAGCCACAAATGCCGTCACATAGGTTTCACCCAAAAGTCCAAGTGTTTCTAAAAACTCTTTTTGACGCTGCCTGTTTTCTACTAAATATTGTTCTGCCTTTATATTAAAATAATTTTCAAGCTCTCCACCTGAGGTAACAACAGTTATTGCACCCTGCATAAAATCCTGCAGTAAAACTGAAGGTGTTGTAACGGCAACATTTTTCATTCCTGTTACTAGATTATGCCCCAGGATCTCAATGTCTCGCACAAGGTATCTCATTTCCACGGCCATTTCGCCATATATCTCATTCTTGGCAAGTGAACGGAAAAGATCCACAGGAAGCACACCTGCGCCGGACATTGCAGACATATAATTTATCGCATACGGCAATAGTTGTTCAATATTACGCTTTCTGTCACCTGCCATAATTGCAGGATATGCCATAAATACCCTATAAACAACTGCAAAAACCGATCCAGTTATAAGAATACTACCAATAACCTTTATGAGAATTGGTTTATAAGCGACATAGTTAGCAGTCCATTCAGGGAAATTAATCCTGCTACCTGAAATATCAGGAACACCAGCATATGCCATAATAATCTGCAATCCAAGAAGTGACATCAAAGCGCATATGATCGATGCTAAAAGTGCACCCGACATATACATATCATAACCAATATCCATCCTATTACTCAAGATGGACCGACGCAAACTAAAGTAATTCTTACTTCTTTTGTAGTAATAATCACCAAATAGATTATACGCAAATTTGAAATAAGCACTAGCCATATAGATCCTGCCTCACTATTTTCATAATCATTTGAGGTTCACGGCTATACGCAACTATGATCTTAGCGATATCTTCATAATTATCGATCTCTTTTATGCGTGTCCACTCAAGGACTTCCTGTCGCATCTTCAATTCATTCCTCACCTTTAACTCATCCCATCCACGCATATCCATGACACCCTCTACAACATAAGAACGCCCTGAATACTGGAATGCGTCCTTTGCAGCATTCCAAGTGAATACTTCATTTGTCAGCAATTCTCCTGTACGCGTATCGACGCCAACTATCTCTGTAATTGATTTACAACGCCTTACACGTTCATTGCCAACTTTAACCTGGGCCTGAATTGCAACGATATCAAGAGCCTGCATCATGATACGGGGCACATTGATTGGTGGGTTCTCAAGCCTATGGACAATAGACTGTACCGAATCTGCGTGCATGGTAGAGAAAGTAGTGTGGCCGGTAGACATCGCCTGGAACAATACATACGCCTCAGCACCTCGTACTTCTCCCACCAATATGTATTCCGGACGCTGCCTGAGTGATGCACGCAAAAGTTCATACATCTCAATGGAACCTTTTGATTCACCTGCAAATGATTCACGCGTAACTCCCGGAATCCAGTTAGGATGCGGCAAATTAAGTTCTCTTGTATCTTCAATTGAAACGATCTTCATCTCGGGCTGAATAAAAAGTGCTATGGCATTCATAGCAGTCGTTTTACCGGATGCAGTACCACCTGCAAATACAATACTCTTACTTGATTCTACTGCGAGCCACATATAAGCCATCATTGCAGTTGAAAACGTGTGCACATTAACTAGATCGGAAGGTGTCATTGGATCCTCATTGAACCTTCTTATCGTGAAAGTGCTTCCACGCGTTGTGACTTCACGACCAAGTGTCAATTGGATACGGGAACCTTCCGGCATTGTTGCATCCAAAAGCGGATTCGATATTGATATATGCCTTCCACAAACCTGAGCTATCCTGATAACGAACGAATCCAATTCATCATCACCATGGAACTCGATCGTTGAAGGAAGTGATTCATGTTGCTTATGATAAATATAGATCGGGGTGTTTGGTCCATCACAGGATATATCTTCGATACGCGTATCCCGCATCATCGCATCGATCGCACCATAACCTACAAAATCACGTATTATATAATAGTAGATTTTTTCACGATTTGCAGGTGACAGGATAATCCGGTAATCACTAAGAAGCGCATTGACATGCTTTTTAAGATACTCATAGGCATTATCATGTGTGATATTTTTTAAATTTACATCAAGAGTCTCAGTAAGTCGCACCTTTATTGTATTGAGCAATTCATACTCTTTATCTGAAAGTGCTGGCTCAATTACCTGATATTTATATTCATGAAGATCCGGGTCATAAATTATCCGTATGTAAGCATATGGGTCATTTACAGGATAAAGATCGATCTCTTTGTAATTCGCCCCATCGAGCATGTTAAAGTCTAAAAGCGGACCATGTTTAACAAAACTATATTCTTCGACATTAAATTGTCTTCTTGTGAATTTATTGACCAATTTATCATAAAAGGTTAGTTCTGGCTCGATCTCTTCAACCTCTTCGATCACTTCGTTTGTGATAATATTCTTGATCGTCATCTCCCATACACTCTCAATTTCGGGAGGAAGATCGGTTTTCTTAATGGCATCAAGGTGTGAACGATTATGATTGAATTTCAATTCTTCAATGTCAATATTAGAACCTTTCGGCAGGATCAATTCAGACAATGAATCCACACTAGCATTAATAATCTCATCCTCTATGAGTTCGTTATCATTCTGATTACCCACGGAATCTGACACTGACAGAAAGTCTTCATCTTCCTCAATATTTTCACCCAGAGATTCAATATCTACATCCTTATCGATATCATCAGAATCATCAATTTCTTCTTGTGATTCTGTTTCCTCTGGTGCAATAGTTAATGCCTCATTTAGAACAGAAATCGGTTCAGGAGTAGTAGATTCTAAAATCTCAGATAGTTCATCCTCTAAAACTTCATCAGGTGTGATATTATCAATTACAGATGTTGCATTTTCATCTACACCCATCATATCCCTAACATCGGACATTAATCCAGCATTCTGAAGCTTTTTTAACTTATCTTCGATAGATATTATTTTTTTATCATTATCGACTTTCTGGGAATCTGAATTTTCATCCATTCTACCACACTCATTATGATTTAATTAAATTTATTTTGTAAACCCAAATATAATTGAATAATCTCATAGTCTATTATTTAGACATCAATCGTTGAAATCTACAATACAAGTAATATCAGTGAAACAAACTATAGTCCACTCAACTGTTGTTAAAAGCAGTCAAACCCCTCCAAACAACGCAAGTGCAAGCCGATCCAAAAATCCTTTCTTGACTACAACTTCTTCAGTTTCATCTGGCACCTTTGATCCAAATAACGCAAGCGAAAGCCTATTCACAAATCCATCTTTGTCCACAACTTCTTCATCTTCATCTGGCATCTCCATACCAGCCAAAGATGCTGCAAGTCTCTTAAACGCGATGGAAGCAGGAGATTCAGGATATTTTACCACTAATGGCATCCTGAATGCTAATGCATTTCTTATATTTACATCGTCTGGCACCACTTCAAGAATATTACAATCAAGCAATTTTGCAACTTTCTCATTGCTTAATTCAGTCGTCGTGGTCCCACCTCGGTTTATCACTACACCCAAAACATTACTATCGATCATCTCAGTAAGCACTTTTGTTTTCATCGCATCGGCAACTGATGTGATCTCAGGGTTTACCACTAAAATTACTTCATCCGCGATTGCAAGTGGAATCACACCATCTTTGCTTATACCTGCTGGTGCATCAATTAGCATAAAATCATAATTTTCGACCAAACTTCCCATGACCTCAACCATCTTTTCAGGGTCAGCATTCTGAAATCCTTGCAACGATATACCGCTTGGCAATACCTTTAGACCATTGGGTCCATCATATATTGCATCTTTAACATTGGCTTTACCTGCCAAAACTTCGTGAAGCGTCACTTCTGATTTTTCAAGTCCAAGTGTAAGACCAAGGTTTGCCATTCCGATATCGGCATCTAAAACAATTGTTCTTTTACCCAACCCTGCCAGAGCAGTACCAAGATTAATAGTAGTAGTCGTTTTTCCGACTCCACCTTTACCGGATGCAATTGTATATACTTTTGCTGTCATATTTATTCATACCACCCATATATAATTATGATGTTTCCATAAAATCTAATAACTTGCATTCCAATATTCTTTAATATTTTAAACAATAATCGTATTTTATCTATTATTAGTTGTTTGTATGTTTATAAAGTTTTTCACATCGTGCTAAAAACTAATAATGAAACCATTGTTACCTTATAATAATAGTATTATATTAATATTCAGGTACCAAATACATTTTATCTATATAACATAAAAATGTATCTATTATATTAAATTAAATACGTAAGAGATATAATGGGTACATACAAACTGAACAGAAATGAATCTTAAAAATATTCAGAACATAAAACTTTACATATACCATGCCAAACAGTGTGACCCAAAAAAATGCACCGGCAAAAAACTGGCACGTTTTGGTCTTGCCACTCTTTTTGAGAAGGTACAGAAGATCCCGCGCGGTTCGATCCTGCTTGATCCAATGGCAGAAAAAGCGCTATCTTCAACAGATGACATCTCACGCGGCATTACAGTTTTAGATTGTTCATGGGAAGAAGTAGAACGCGTATTCCCGCAACTGCAAATAAAAGATCTCCAACACCGTGCACTCCCATATCTTCTTGCTGCAAATCCGGTAAATTTCGGAAAACCTTTCAAGTTAAATTCTGTCGAAGCATTTGCGGCATCACTATACATACTAGGACATAAGGAACAGGCATCCACGATTCTTGCAAAATTCAACTGGGGACATACATTCCTTGAGTTGAACCATGAACCCCTTGAGGATTATTCCAAAGCAAAAAACAGCCGCGAGATATTACAAATACAGGATGAGTACATGTGAAAATTGAGGCATGTGGTTAATCATGGTCAATAAACAGATAGGAGTTATCGGTGCAGGAAATTGCAATGAAAGTGTCGCAATGGTTGCAGAGGAAGTTGGCAGAGAGATCGCAAAACGCGGTGGAGTCCTGATCTGCGGTGGACTTGGCGGCGTAATGCAAGCCGCATCGCATGGTGCAAAAAAAGAAGGTGGTACGACGATCGGCATATTGCCGGGAAGCAGGCGCGAAGATGCAAATCCCTACATAGATATCGCCATATTGAGTGCGATGGGACATGCAAGGAATGCCATTATTGCACAGTCATGTGATGCATTGATCGCAATTGATGGCGAATACGGAACCCTTTCAGAGATCGCACTTTCACTGAAGATGGAAAAAACTGTGGTTTTACTTGAATCGAAGTGGAGGATTGAAGGTACAATGGTGGCGAAAAATGCACAAGAGGCTGTGAATATGGCTTTTGAGGAAAAACAATAGTTCAAAATACTATTAAGAGATAATTTATTCCAAAGGACAACACATAATATGCTCTACCAACTTAAGACCACCATAAGAACAGCAATCACTCCCTTAGCAAAAGCCATCCCCCTGTCCCCTAATGCATTAACACTCGTCGGTCTTGTGATAAGTATCATATCGGCGGCGGCATTCGCACGCGGGGAACTTATCATGGGTGGTACATTGATCCTAGTAAGCGGAGTGTTTGACATACTCGATGGCGCAGTTGCCAGGGCACGCGGGCGCATGACAGCCTTTGGCGGTTTTCTGGATTCGGTCTGCGACAGGTATGCGGATGCTGCCATATTCATTGGGATCATGTACGGCTCACTGGCTGGCAACATATCGACAACCGCGCTTTTTGGCATACCTCTGTGGCTATGGTGTGCAATGGCAATTATAGGTTCGTTGCTTGTAAGTTACACACGCGCGCGGGCAGAAGGTGCTGGTGTTGAGAATATGAATGTCGGAATTGCAGAGCGTCCTGAGAGGATGATACTGCTTGTAGTTGGTGCATTTTGCGGACTTATTATATGGGCAATCGCAACAATTGTCATATTAACTCACATCACCATCATACAAAGGGTCTTGTACGCGAAAAAACATCTTGTATGATAAATGTTTAATTTATTAAAGGTCAAGCACGATCACACAACCAAAGCGATATTCTTTAATTGATTGATACCCATTATACAAACCAGATAATATTATCTACTAATAATATTTACAACATTCCAATTTAAATTATCAAAAAGTCATAGAGGACATAAAAATGCGGTACCATGCAGAAGTAACCATTGAACTAAAATCAGGAATGCTTGACCCCGAAGGCACAACAATAAAAAGGGCGCTGGAACATCTTGGATACCAGACAGAACGTGTCTCCACAGCAAAAAAATATATGATCGAACTCGATGCTGAATCAGCCGATGTTGCCACGCAGAAGGTCGATGAGATGTGTCAAAAACTCATCGCAAACCCTATTATACACAATTATACTATTGAACTTGAGGAATCAAAATGAAGATCGCCATAATCCAGTTTGGCGGCAGTAATTGCGATCTGGATGTGCTTCATGTACTGCAGGATGTTGTAGGTGTTGATGCCGAACTTGTATGGTACAAAGAGGAAAACCTGAACCAGTATGATGGTGCAATAATCCCGGGCGGTTTCTCATACGGGGACTACCTGCGTGCCGGTGCTATCGCTGCACGCACTCCTATCATGGATGCAGTGAAAAAAATGGCATCTGAAGGAAAACCGGTCATGGGAATTTGTAACGGATTCCAGATACTCGCAGAATCAGGACTGTTGGATGGTGCACTTACAACAAACAAGTATCCGAAATTCCGCTGTGAGTCAACATACCTAAAAGTCGAAAATACAGATACTCCATTTACTTCCAGATTCAAGAAAGGTGAAATTGTCAGTATACCTATTGCACACATGGAAGGAAACTTTTATGCAGACGAAAATACGCTTGCAAGATTGAATGAGAACGAGCAGGTTGTGTTCAGGTATGCAGACATCAACGGTAATGTCACCGATGATGTGAATCCGAACGGTTCACAGGAAAACATAGCAGGGATTGTTAATGCTAATGCAAAAAGAAATGTAATTGGACTCATGCCACACCCTGAACGGGCTTCTGAAGCAATATTGAGATCAAATGACGGAATAAAAATGTTTCAGTCAATGGTTGATCATATCTCTAAAAAGTAATAGTTTTTCAAGGGCATTAACACTCATGTCGAGTCAACCATACAATATTAGATGAAAAGAGTCAAGACATGTGCAAAAAACCTCGTGATGGTGGACGATAAAGATAAAGATTACTCGCTCCACCCCCTTCTCAGATCAACACTCTCAATGCCACATACGCAATCACACCCGCAAATAAAGGTGACACAAACCACATCAAAACGATTTTCTTTACAGTATCACTTTTTGCAGCCGCTATTCCCTGACTCGCGCATCCCACCCCAATAATCGCAGCAGTCACGATCTCACCAAGCGAAACCGGAATGCCAAGTATGGATGCAACATGAACAATAGTCGCTGAAATAAACTCAACAAACACGGCACGGATTGCACAAAGTTCTGTAATTTCATTTCCAACGGTATTAAGAATGCGGCCTCCAAGCAATATTGCACCTGCACCGATTGCAAGTCCTCCAACTATCGCACCGTTGGTTTGAGTCATAAAACCAGCACCTACAAGTGGACCCACAGCATTTGCGGCATTGTTCGCACCTGCAGAATATGCGACATAACATCCACTTACTATAAGGAGGAGATTTATTATTTTTCGTATCTTCTCTTCTGATTCATGGTCAACAAGCCAATATAACAGGATCGGATGAAGATAATTGCCTGCTACATACGCAAGAGCAAAGGCGAGCAAAGGTGTAACTACCCACCAGCCAATGATCTTTGAAAGCAGATGCGTATCCAGCACACCATAAAATATACCAATTCCGGTAACTGCTCCTACCGCAGCCTGACTGGTGGATATTGGTACCCTGATAAGGTTAGCAAAAGACATTGCAAGCCCTGCCGCAGCAATTGCAATAATGGCTGCTGTGAGTGTGATCGTATCACCCGGGACAATCCCTTTGCCCAGTGTCTTGATAACCTCGCCTCCACTGAACACTGCGCCGAGTAAGGAGAATATAGCAATCAAAATCACAGCTTGCTTCTTTGTTCGTGCTTTTGCACCGTAAGCTGCACCCATAGATGCGGCAGCATTGTTGCCACCAATATTTAGTCCCATGAAGATCGCTGCTGCAAAGGCTGCCAGTATTATGAACATTTTCCAAATTTCTCCTTACTACTATTCATGTAATATATTGCATATAATATCTACATTGGTTATGCCAATCAAATCAAATACGAAGTATTCAATATATACCAATGGGGAATCAGGCCAATATTACCACTAAATAATAGAGCAACATTTGCCACATAACGCGGTTATATTTAAACCTCTGCCAATAAAACAACTATAATATTCAAAGTGATACAAATGACTGACAAAATAATCGATTATGAAAAACTAAAAAGTGGTGGGTTTATGCGCCAACTACAACAAGGGCAGTTTGCACTGCGTCTTCGCATAGTTGGAGGACGTGTTGAAGCAGACCAACTTCGAGTACTTGCAGATGCCGCCGAAAAATACGGGGACGGGCACATCCATATTACATCGCGACAGGGTGTTGAGATCCCTTTCGTGAATATTGATGATGTTAATAACATCGGGCATGATCTTGTTGATGTAAATCTTCGCAGAGGTACATGTGGACCACGGGTCCGCGGTGTAGTTGCATGTCAGGGAAACACCGTCTGTCCACGCGGTCTGGTCAACCCGCAGGATCTTGCACAAAAGATCGATGAGAAATACTTTGCAGCCCCTGCACCCCATAAGTTTAAGATCGGGATCACCGGTTGCCCTGCATCATGCCTGAAACCACAGGAGAATGATTTCGGGATAATGGGTGGAGTCGAACCGAAATGGATCGAGGATCTGTGTATCATTTGTGGTCTTTGTCAAGAGGTATGTCGCATGGATGCCATCAAGGTTGAAGACGGCACAGTATACTTTGACCGCGAGAAATGTGACCTTTGTGGTGACTGTATAGCATCCTGCCCTACCGATGCATGGGAAAATGTAAAAACCGGCTACACCATCTTTATAGGTGGGAAGATTGGACGAAAACCAAAACTTGGAACGAAATTCGTAGAACTTGTTGACGAGGACACTCTCTTTGACATACTGGAGAGAACGCTCAATTTCTACAGGGAAAATGCAAAATCGGGCGAAAGAATTGGTGAAACCATTGACCGCCTTGGAATTGAAATTTATAAAGAGGCAGTACTGAAATGAGCGCATCAAAACTTGATATAACAAAGTCGATCGATACTTGCGGCGATGTCTGCCCCATGAATATGGTAAAGACAAAATTCGCACTAAAAGACCTTAGTACGGGCGAAGTGCTTCAGGTTATGCTTTGTGGCGGCGAACCTATCAGGAATGTATCACGCAGTGTAAAGGATGAAGGACACAGGATCGTAAAACTTGATAAACAGGATGATGATACTTTCATCATGTTAATCGAAAAAGGTGAATGATCCGATTAAAATTATGGATATACAAGAGTGAAATATTATGTCAGAACAAACAGAGATATTAGAAAAAGAATTGGAACAGCTTTCCACGGAATACCAGAACAAGACCCCGCAGGAAATATTAAAATACGCACTTGAGAACTACCCATCCGACATCGCAATCTCGTTTAGCGGTGCTGAAGATGTAGTGCTCATTGACATGGCAACAAAGATACGGGACGATGTCCGAGTGTTCTCGCTGGATACGGGACGTCTGCATCCTGAAACGTATGTCTTTTTAGAAGATGTCCGCGAGCATTACAACATCCCTATTGAAGTATTCTTTGCAGACAGGGATGGCACCGAGAAACTGGTGCGAGAGAAGGGATTATTCTCATTCTACGAGGACGGGCATGGTGAATGTTGTGGTGTCAGGAAACTCGCGCCACTCAGACGCGCACTTGCCGATAGAAGTGCATGGATCACAGGACAGCGTAAAGACCAGAGTCCAAACACCCGCGCATCTATTCCTGTAATTCAACGCGACCCTGTATTTGGAAACGGCAATCTTGTCAAGTTTAACCCGATCGCAAACTGGACATCTAAACAGGTATGGGATTACATAATTGCAAATGATGTTCCATTTAATGAACTCCATGAGCAAGGATTCACAAGTATCGGATGTGAACCGTGTACCACACGCATAAACCCAGGCCAGCATGAGCGCGAAGGACGCTGGTGGTGGGAAGAGGCTACCAAGAAAGAATGTGGTCTTCACTCAGGAAACATCAAATGATATGCAGATCATTTATCATAATTACAATTAACTAACAATTACATTTCAAAGGTGAATTTCAAAATGAGTGTACAGCAACCCCCACACGGCGGAAAACTTATAGACAGGACACTTTCAGAAAGTGATGCAAAAAATATCCTGGACAGAGCAGACAAATACCAGAGTATCGGAATTGATATTGATCTTGTGAAGGATGTAGAGAATATCGCAAGCGGTCTTTTTAGCCCTCTTGAAGGATTTCTTTCAGAAGCAGATTATGAGAGTGTGCTCTTTAACAAGAGATTGACAAATGACCTTGCATGGACGATTCCGATCGTTCTTGATGTAACCGAAGAGCAGGCAAAGAGCCTTAAATCCGGCTATGACGTGATCCTTAGTTTTGAGGATACTCCAATCGCTCTTTTGCATGTTGAGGAAATATACGACTTCAACAAAAGAGTTCACAGCGAGCAGGTCTTTGGCACAACAGACGATAAGCATCCCGGAGTTGCAAAGACTTTCAGGATGAAGGACAAACTTGTTGGCGGAAAGATCGACCTTATCAGTGAGACTGAGACACCATATTACAAGTATGCACTCAAACCTGCAGAAACAAGGGCATTGTTCAAGGAAAAAGGATGGGAAACTGTAGTAGGATTCCAGACAAGGAACGTTCCGCACCTTGGTCATGAGTATATCCAAAAAGCTGCCCTCACTTTCGTTGACGGGCTTTTCATCAATCCTGTTATCGGTAAGAAAAAAAGCGGCGATTTCAGGGATGATGTGATCCTTGAGACGTATGAGGTAAATATTGAGAACTATTTCCCAATGGACAGGGCGACTTTAGGGATCTTCCAGACTGAGATGCGTTACGCAGGACCTCGAGAGGCGATCTTCCATGCGATCGTGCGCAAGAATTTCGGTTGCACACATTTCATTGTCGGCCGTGACCATGCCGGTGTAGGTTCATTTTATCACCCATTCGCAGCACAGGAGATATTCGATGAGTTCGAAGATCTTGGCATCACTCCGATGTTCTTCAGGTCATTCTTCTACTGTAAGAAATGTGGAAGCATCGCAAATGACAAGATATGCCCACATCCGAATGAACTGCATATCGACTTCAGCGGCAGCAACATGCGAGATGTGCTGGTAAGCGGTCAGCGCCCATCAGCAGATTCCATGAGACCTGAAGTGGCAGATGTTATCCTTACGTATGAAAATCCGTTTGTTGAGTGAGGTTTACCTCACTCACTTTTTTGTGACTAATTAGTGTATCATAGATTGGAACTCAAAAGTCAATTGTTGACTCACATGCAACAACATCACAATGCTTTTCGATTACCCATGATTTGATCTCTAAAATTCCTTGATCGTTCCTTTCAAAACACTTTTGTGCAATTTCATCTGATCTGCCGAGTAGGGTGGCAACGAGAAAATCTTCGCTCACGCTCAGATTGACTCGAACTATATAATTCTATAAATTATATACTAGTGTCATGTCAACAGTATAATGTCGTAAAATATATTAGATATGACC
>JAMJFS010000032.1:8302-19092 GCA_023544565.1 Methanosarcinaceae archaeon | reverse complement strand
GTTTAAAAAAGGGGTAGGCTTTTAAGTCGAAAGGCTAATTTGATTTTCTCTTTATAATATCAGTAATTGAAATTCTCATCACTCTATCAAATAAAAGTTCATCTCCTGCACGAACTGAATAAGTTTTTTTTATCAATTACAATTTCATTATATTGGAAATCATATCCCGCATAAAAATAATAATTAGTAAGGTAGTTTATGCAGGTTTTAGGCATATCTGCATTTACACCATACATATCTATGCTGGCAGAAGGGAAATTTTCAGATAACACTTCATAAAATGTTATCTTTTTCATTTTATAAGCCAACCCGATAGCAATTGGTTCATCAGAATGAACCACAGAACTTAACCCAGCCAGCGTATTATTTACTACAGTTAGTGTAAGTGTATCACCATCTCTTAGAGCGGGAAAATTTTGAGAAGTCCACGTAAAGTTACCACTGCCATTAATTAACTCTGTTGGAAAGCATGTTATTGTTTTAGCTGCAGAAGGGGAAACAAGAGATATTATTAATAAAGTAAATAAAATCACTTTATAGCAGTTTGCCTTATTGAATAGATTCGTGCCTTTACTTATTGTCATAAAATATAATCTTCGGAATTAAAATATTTTAATTAACTAAATACCTAACGATATGTGTTTTAGCATTTATCAAAAGTAAGGGTCAATATTAATTTATTTTAACCATGCTGGTGGTGTTTGATTGTATGAGACAGCCAAATGCTAAACCATCATCTGATATTATCGTAGAAAACTTTAGAATCCACACAAAACTATCATATTAATGAAAATCTCAAATTTCAGTTGTTACATCATATTTAGTGTTATTCTGACAAATTTATATTTCATTGTCGTATTGTATTTTGTGGAAATCTAATGAAATATAGTTTTTTTTGACCTTACACGATACCTAAATATGTTATTAACTTATCTTTACAGATATGACCGTAGCGACCGAAATCATATCAATATCCTGCCCCACCTGTGGAGGTTCTGAATGTATTGTACCATCAGGGAATATTCTGGATAATCTCTATACATTATACATGGCATGTAACAGTTGTCCGCCTGACCCTAAGCTTAAAAAAGATGCGCCACTTAAGATCATCGAGGGGGAGGGATATGACAACACACAATGCAACAATTGTGGAGCACGCCATCTTGACATCGTTATGGCAGAAGCGCTGGCAGTGATGGTCAAACATGGCTGTCGAAGCAAGGAGGCACACCTCTTTGATGTTGGAACACCTTTGATAGCGATTGGATGTCCGCTTGCTTTTGCACCTCGCCTTAAAACTGATGACCTTATTTTGATCGCGGATAACATTGACCAGACAGTTGCAGAGAAACTTATAGACATCCCTGAGATCAAAGGTGTGATAAAAAGAGTTGGAACTCCTACGCAGAGCGTGGGAATTTTGGATACGGATAGTGAACCGCATACTTATAAGTTACTCGCAGGATGCGATGTGCGGTGTGATGTAGTAGCATCAAGTTTTGGGGAACTGTGCATCTACAAAAGCCAGTCAAAGATACACATCGAATTTGGACGCGAATCGCCCGCGAAAATGCAGGTTCTTGAGAGGTTATACGTGCAGGGACACCTGACAGGAGAGACCGTAGTCGATGGGTTTTGCGGACCCGGGACCCTTGGGCTTATGTGTGTGCTTGCAGGTGCGGAACATGTGATACTGAACGACGCATGGCGGACTGCTATTGAGAATACACTGATCAATATCGAAGCAAATAAGGATATACTGGAAGTTGAACTTGAAAAGTTTGTAGACACATCAACATTGCCGGATATTGGAGATGAACCAATCCATGTTGCACAGGCTAAAGGGGATGGCGTTGTGATCGATGTGTTCCATGGAGACTTCAGGAAACTTCTGAATGTGAAAGAAGTTGATGGTTTTGATATTTGTCTTATCGACACATACCCATCAGTTGATGCGACAGGATTTGCAAGGCACGATATGACAGGGCGTATGATTATAATCTAATGTGAAAATTCGACACAAAAAAATATCTGAATTTATTACAGTCAAAATTTTAACTCTGGAATCTGACGTTTGAAGATTATCAAACTGCTTGAATGTGTAACATCGAACTTTTGTCCGTTCGCTTCAAATATATTAAAGAAATACTTGATTATTTTGGATATCGTTTCCTCGTTTCTATAATCATGCTGTATCTTTAAAGATTCATGACCCGGTTCTAGCTGAATATCGATGTTGTTTACGATCTGTGTTATTTTGAAAAACTTTTGTACCATCACAAGTAGTTCAGATAGAGGCATATCCACAATAGGCTGATTGATCAATGTCTCAAACATACCCACAACATCAGGCACGTTACCCAACACAACATCTTCAAATAATCTTTTTGGAAAAGTTACCATATTGTAGCCTGTTATGCTATAAGCAATTACGAGCCGATTCCAAAAATCCTGTTTATTATAAAATTCCCTATGGACTAAATCAAAATATCCAAAATGCTTTTTAATCCCGGATGGTATTTCACCAAATGCAACTTGTGTTTTTTTGAAATCGATCCTTATTGATTTTGACCTGCGATAAAGGTTATCAATGTCTAGTTGCTTCCATTTTGCTAAAAATAATGCAATGTGTTCTGCAAAAAAATCCCTGAGATAAGAGTCACCATTTGAAAACGTAATTGTTGCAGTATCCGGATCAATAGGATCCATACAAAATATTGATACTTCTATTCCCCATCCAAATTCCTGACTGAGATTGTTGAGATATGTATCAAGTTCCATCATTGTCTGAATTGAAAATGGATTTATAAGCTCATCAACAAGTTCCTCATCTATAAGACATCCACTACTATTTTTTATCAACCACTTCAATGCCGTTCGATTTATTATGAGGTGTTCTCCGTTTTCAAGCAAGTCATCGAATCTGGTAGAGGATGCAACAGGAGTGTTCAAAGCAACAATGGATTCTTCAATGGTCCCATGGTTTTGTAATGCAGCGTCTGTTAATTCGATCGTATCACGTATGGCTGCGCTTAGATTGCCACCATTTGCATCCATAAGTGGTTGCAATTTTTTCAAGTATTTTTCATCCAGTGATATATTCTTTCGAATTAACATATTTAATTCCGTACTACTTTAGTAGTAATTGATTATACAAATATTATTAGAGTACTACTGAGTATTAAGTGTTTCTATGTTTTAATATACGTGAAAAATTGATGCAAGTACATATATTAAACTTAAATACAGAATAAACATATATTATTAGATTAAATTTAAATTAAATCATTATAAAATAATTATTACGATAATAAAGTGATATAATCTCTTAATTGGTAGTAGTATTTTATTCATACCATCATATATATTGATGCTACTATATACATAGCGTTTGCATAACATACATATTGTTTGACATAGGGGTATGTTAAACAAGCGGGTTAGTGGAGTGGGGTATTCTTCTTATATTGTTGTACGTGAGAGTCTGCTTTCGAACAACAATGAAACGTATTCAAAATCTTTTTTTTTGTTTTTTTCAGACAACTCTGGAGTGTTTGGCATAACTTAAGTACCATAATCATTTTTTAGCAGTAATAAAACATGGAATACTGACTTTAACTTGGTGGGTTGATAATTCTGAAAGATGTGTTCAGAGAAAGGTACAAAAATAATATTGCAAGTACGAGAAAAATCTTTTTTCTCACGCCCCAGAACTTTTGAATCCTTTCTCACAGGCTGCTTCATCGACTCCATTATATCAAGGTCTATTTTTTTGTCTTTGTAATATGCAACAAAAATATTTTTATTTAGAAGCAAGATCTCAGAGTCACATAATTTGCCAATTTTTCACATAATTTGCCAATTTTTCACATATTTTGCCAATTTTTCACATATTTTGCCACTTATTGTCTCTACTGCTTTTTCGGTGAGATTCCATGCTCTTCGTTCATGGAGATCGTACACTCTCCTGTCATGCTTTTTTGAAGATAGTTCCGGCTAGCCTTAATACTGCTGACCCTTGATACATAAAGTGCTCCAGGATATCCTGTATTTTTAATCCTATAATATCTATAATAAGAAATCATATTCTGGAACTTTGTTTCTTAATGTCATATAAAGAATCAACAATATTGATTTCTCATTAGATTACATATTATTTGATTGAATGAAAAGTTAAATTTCGTTACATTTAGCATAATGAGATGGAGTGATCAATATGTTTGAAACATATCTGTTTAGAATGATGAGGTTAAACAGACAATATGAACTTAATAGTGACCCAGATCGATTTGATGTATGGGATGAGATACGTAAACGCAAAGATTTTTTGGATGAATAGCTGGTCCTTTATGATCATCTGTACAATTGTACCCTCTCGTTTCCCAATATCCCCTGTACTTAGTATTCGTAAGTTCCATGCCGGTGATCCATTTCGCCCATTTGTACCCATATTTGCCTTCATGCGTCACCGATTAACCCCTTAAATTCACTTAATGTTACTGTTTTTTAATGACTTGAAAATACACATTCAATCATAACATATGCTTTTCTAACAATCGCCCCAAATATCTTTAATAGATACCTCCCACAGATGTACATCTTATTATCTGAGGGGATAGTTGTTGGTATGAACAATTTTTTTAAATATGATGATGAGACTTCCAGTGCCGAATTCTATGAATATGATGACTTTTATGAAAATATGATTGCAAAATATCTACAATTCATATTATCAACTGATGGTGAATGGTACTTGGTTATCGATAACAATAACGATTTTGATTTAATCATCAATGTGAAATATGAAGCGTATTAAATGATGATTAAAACCACATTTCAATATAAAATGAACGAATGCGTTTATCTTTATCGCATTCAGATCTTATATGTAAAGCCATGTGAATAATAAATTATCCATTGCATGTAAATTTCAATAAATAATCGAAATGGGAGTTATTTATCTACAATGAAGACAAAAGAAACGTGTTTAACTATTCGCAGGCATGGTTCCGGAAATCAGGGAAAATCAGGAAAAATCAGGGAAAATCAGAAAAAATCAGTCTACAAGTGTCAAAGAAGGAATGGCTATTCGGAGAAAATGGTTGTAGAAATATGGTAAATATGATAGGACGATTCAAACACTGTGACGATACATTCTACGGCGAGGTGACCGGCACACGTGTCACGGCCAAAGGTGACTGCGGTGGCAAAGTATTCGATCTATCCGAACTAGAGGTACTCACGCCTACAAATCCATCTAAAATAATCTGTGCAGGACTTAATTACCATGACCATGCAAAAGAATTGAACATGCAGATTCCGGATGAGCCACTCATATTCATGAAACCGCCTTCTGCCGTAATTGGTCATGGCGGTAAGATCATTTATCCAAAAGCAAGCCAGCAAGTTGATTACGAAGCCGAACTTGCAGTAGTTATCGGAAAAAGATGCCGCAACATCACTGCCGATCGCGCAAATGATGTCATTGCAGGGTATACATGTTTCAATGACGTTACTGCACGCGACTTTCAGCGACAGGATGGACAGTGGACGCGTGCCAAAAGTTTTGATACATTCGCGCCGTTTGGGCCATACATTGTTTCATCTGAAGAGTTCAATTCTGAAAATGCATCCATCAAGAGCCGAGTAAATGGAGAATTACGGCAGGATTCCAATACATCAAACCTGATATTCGACATACCAACTCTTATTGAGTTCATATCAGCCATCATGACACTTGAACTCGGTGACATCATCGCAACAGGCACACCGGCAGGTGTTGGCGAACTGCATCGTGGGGATGTTGTTGAGGTTGAGATCGAAGGCATAGGAATTTTGAGGAACGAGGTAGTATAATGCTGTTTGATCAGATCAACAGGGAACTTGAACTGACACAACGACACCTGATAGTTCTTAAAAAAGTTATAGAAAGTGGTCCTATTGGAATCTTGAAACTTGCAGAAGAGACCGAGATGCCCACACATAAAGTAAGATACTCACTTCGCGTATTGGAACTTGAACAACTTATCAAACCTTCTGCAAGTGGTGCGATTGCCGGCAAGCAGGTGGAAGAGTTTATATCTGATTTTGACGATGAACTTGAAAATATAGTTTATATAATAGAACGCATACGTGAAATTGGAAAATCCATCTAATATGGTTTTTTCAACATTACTTTTGATATTATGATTTTGATATTTAAAATTAAAATTAAAATTATACTCATGGAGAATACTGATGACATTAACTGAAGATGACACAAAAGCGATTGAGAAATATGCATTACAAAACGCAGTAAAATATGGCAAAGCACCGCAGATCGGAGCTGTTATGGGGCGTGTTATGGGTGAATTCCCTCATCTCCGTCCAATGGCAAAAGAGGTTAACCCTTTGATTGCCAGGATACTCGATGAAGTCGCAAAAGGGGATGTTGATTCATGGCGAGTGAGACTTGAAACCATTGCACCGGAACTGATAGATGAATTGAGTGTAAAAAAAGAGCCGGATAAAGGATTAAAACCACTGGTTGTAAAGGAAGGTGAAAAAGTGGTCATGCGCTTTGCACCAAATCCCAACGGCCCTCCTACACTTGGCAGTGCCAGAGGGATTGTGATCAATTCCGAATACGTCAAAAAATATGACGGGACCTTTATCATACGTTTTGATGACACCGACCCGCAGACCAAACGTCCGATGCTTGAGGCATATGACTGGTACATAGAGGACTGCACATGGCTTGGTGCCGCACCAGATAAAGTGGTAATTGCATCTGACAGGATGCAGATGTATTACGATCATGCTGAAAAACTGATAGAGATGGATAAGGCGTATGTCTGTTTCTGTGAAGGTGGCGATTTCAAGAATTACAAGGATGCAAAAGAGGCATGCCCACACAGGAATGAGAGCGTTGAGGTCAACCTGCGCCACTGGAAAAAAATGATTACCGGTGAGTATAAAGAAAAGTTTGCCGTTCTTCGCATAAAGACCGATATCAAGCACAAGGATCCGGCAATCCGTGATTTCGGTGCTTTCAGGATAGTAAAAATACCACACCCCCGTCCGGAGATTAACAATAAGTACGTAGTTTGGCCTCTTCTTGATTTTGAGGGTGCCATTGAAGATCACGAACTCGGTATGACCCACATTATCAGGGGCAAGGACCTGATGGATAGCGAAACACGGCAGACTTACATCTACAAATACCTGGGATGGGATTATCCGAAGACCACGCACTGGGGACGCATTAAGATCCATGAGTTCGGCAAATTCAGCACAAGCGGACTTCGTCACGCGATCGAGGAAGGGGAATATACTGGCTGGGACGACCCCCGCCTTCCAACACTGCGCGCTATGAGGCGAAGGGGTATCAAACCCGAGGCTATTCGCAAATTTATGATCGAGATGGGAGTCGGCGAGACAGATGTGAGCATCAGTCTCGACACCCTGTATGCAGAGAACAGGAAACTGGTTGATCCTACTGCAAATAGATATTTCTTTGTTTGGGACCCGGTAGAGATAGAGATTCAGGGTGCTGAACCACGAACTGCAACACCACCGCTTCACCCGACAGAAGCGAGAGGTCATCGCACAATTGAAGTTGGCACAAAAATGTTCATTTGCAAGGATGACACGGAAAGCCTGGAAGTCGGTGACAAACTTCGTTTAAAAGACTTGTACAGCATTGAGATAACCTCCCTTACTCCACTTCAGGCGAAGCATACCGGCGATTCAATGGAAGCGGTCAACAAAGGAGAAAAACGCATTCGCATCATCCACTGGGCACCAATCGACGGCGTACCCGTGAAAGTGCTGGCACCCCACGGTGAATTTAATGGAATTGGCGAGAAGCAGATCGCGAATGAATTGGATAATCTGGTGCAGTTCGAAAGGTTTGGATTTTGTAGGATCGATTCGGTAGACCATGAAATCGTTGCGTATTTTGCGCATAAGTGATACAAATATATCAAAAAATCAAAAATAACGATGCAACAACCGCGCGAAGCGCGCGCGTTCCCACCATCATCAGATGTTGCTTAGCGTGTCGTTTCACATGTCAATAATTTGGCGTACCAATGATTTAGCGTATTGTTTTCATGCACCAGTGATTTGTGTTTATGCAGATATAATGCAGATATAATGCATGTGTCTTTGATCATTGGTGCAGGGATATGCCGCCTGCGGCAGGTTGTTGCACCACATTCAGTTTTATGTCTGACTGATATTTGAAAAATCGATGCCATGAAGAAGAAAGGTCTTGCCCCGATAATTGATACAAATACACGTATTTTGATTCTTGGCTCCCTGCCAAGTGATGAGTCCATACGCAAGCAGCAGTACTATGGTAATTTCGGAAATGATTTTTGGAAACTCATTAGTGATGTCATTGGCAAGGATATCGCTACACTTGATTATGAGGCAAAAATCCAAAAACTTAAGGAACATGGGATTGGGCTTTGGGATATTTTTTCGACAAGTGAAAGGAAAGGTAGCCTGGACTCAAATATAAAGAATGGGGAAATCAACGACTTTTCTAACCTCAAGAATGTTGCCCCGAATCTTCAGCTTGTCTGTTTCAATGGCAAAAAGGCAGGTGAATTTGAAGAGATATTCAGAGAATATAGGATTGAGACAAAAGTTCTGCCTTCTTCTAGCGGTGCGAACAGAAGATACTCCGAAAAAAGGATCGTTGAATGGAAATCAATTGCGAAATTCATTGCGTAACTACAACTGTTACCAACTTACCACATCTGCAACTATGCATGGCGATTAGTCGCCATTAATGTCATTATTTTCACTAATAAGTGGTTTCTCAACAGCTTTTTTATGAATCAGCGCTGATTCATGAATTCCACCGAGTTTTCCCCTCACAGCACGGCATGGGTATTGCTGGATCAGCAATCCTGCACGTGCGGGAGCACCACTGACTGAAGTCCCGATCAGTTTTTCTGCCATCTTCCATGTGCTGCCACAAGGTGCACCGCGGATCACGTTCACATCAACAACTTTTCCGTCATGTATTTTGATATCAAGTATCGGACTTCCGAACTTTGATGTGAATTCGGGGGCGGCGGGGTTTGGTTTGAGCGTGCAGCAGATGTCATCTACTTCAATGTACATGCCGTATTGCTTTGAAATTTTATCCAGTTCGCTAACAGGTGCACGGGATGCGCCGCCGGGTACGATCAGTGCACCTACGCCGTTTTTTCCTGCAAGTTTTGCGATCTCGGGGGTGAGGTCTGGGTGCATTGAGTAAGTGATTATGGTGTCTGCATTGAACACATCTTTGTTAAGGTTCAGTTTTTCAAGGAAAAGTGCGGGTTCCTCGATGAAATCTGGAAGAAGAGAGGGAATGTCGGCTGATACGACTTTGAGATCAGTTTGCGACAGGATGGTCTCGATGAGTCGCTTGCCATATTTTCCGCGTGTGATAACTCCGATCGTTGTCATGTATATTGCAATCCTCTTTGTATGGCCTTTCAGATGTTATTACGACATCGGCACATTAATATTATTTGATGAGTAACTTATTATTGATTCTTAACTATTGAATCTTAATGTTAATATTAATATTAATGTTAGTCTTAGTCTAAAATCTATATGTTTAAGGTGATTAAAATGGATGACATCGACCAATCAATGGTATATTTCAGGTGCAATGTTTGCGATTTCGTATTTCAGGCTGACCCCAACTTTGTTCCTATAAAGTGCCCGCAATGCGGCAGTGAAGACACAGAACGCACGTAGATATTTGATTTTACAGAACGGTAGCGCACCATGAGGGGAAAATTAATAACACTGGAAGGTATCGATGGCTCCGGTAAATCCACAGCGTTAGAGCGGTTGAGAGCAAATCCTTCAATGAGCAATGTGGTGTTTACCAGAGAACCGACAACAGGCTGGATCGGTGAAGCGGTCGAGCGCGCCATACATTCCGATACAGACCACCTTGCAGAGCTCTTTTTGTTTACAGCCGACCATGCCGAGCATATCTCAAAGGTCATTCATCCTGCACTGGAGGATGGAAAGATCGTGATATCTGATCGATATTCGGACAGTCGTTACGCATATCAGGGGGTCACATTGAATAACAGGTTCGATGACCCGATCGGATGGATACAATCTATCCACAATGGCTGGACTGTCTTGCCGGATATAACCATTCTTTTTGATATTGACCCTGCGATCGCGGTCGGGAGATGCGGCAACAGGGGTGAGCAGACCAAGTTCGAAAAGATCGGATTTTTGGAAGATGTGCGCGCGAATTATCTTCGCCTTGCAAAAGAAGACCCACAGAGGTTTGTGATCGTTGATACTGACAGGTCAATAAAAGAAATAGAAACCGATGTATTAGAGTTGCTCACATCGGTTATTTAATATTATTTAGGCATTTGTTCGTATATACCCCTTAATTGCAAGAACAACAAAAAAGTATCTTGTCACCTACTATCAAGCAGGTCGAGAGGGATAACAAGTAATTTGTTTGGGATCACGTTCCCGTGGCTAAACCTGTTACCCTCTCATCCTTTTAAAAATACTAATTAGTACGTTTTGTGTTTTTTGATTTCGAATCAAGCCGTTGCAGGCGACATATTCATCCATCAACAATAAATTCCCATCTCATTTAATGGATAAAATGAGCATTTTCTTGTTGTGTATGTATTATAAACATGCAGTTCGAGTCAATCTGAGCGTTAGCGAAGATTTTTTCGTTGTATATAATCTGTAAGATTATGTAGTTCGAGTCAATCTGAGCGTTAGCGAAGATTTTTTCGTTGTATATAATCTGTAAG
>JAMJFS010000032.1:0-8207 GCA_023544565.1 Methanosarcinaceae archaeon | reverse complement strand
GTAAGATTATGTAGTTCGAGTCAATCTGAGCGTTAGCGAAGATTTTCTCGATCTGACTATTGTATATATTTTGAAATATATGGTTGTATTTTGATCCCAACATATCCAATAATACACCCTACGAGTGCACCAACAAGGATGTCTGATGGATAGTGTACTCCAACAAAAATCCTACTTAAACCAATAAGTGCTGCCAGAATCCATATCAATAACCTGAACTTGCTATTATTCACAAGTGGGTGCAATAACATGGCAGATGCAAAAGAGCGAGAAGTGTGGCCACTTGGCATGGAATATCCGTGTGCTTCAATAACAAAACGCACTTCATCGGGGCGAGGAACCTCAAAAAACGATTTCAGAGCAAATACCAATATTGTTGCTACGAAAATGACAAATGCATATGAAACTGCAACTCTTTTACCTTTCCATAGGTACAGTGCTATTAATATTACTACCCATAGGACATAATCCCCTATATTTGATAAAAATATCATTACGGGGTCAAGGGTAGGGTGTGAATTCAATGATTGCAGGATCTGATCGTTGAGAGTTGACAAAGACATGCGATCTAGTTAGAATAAAAGTATAAAAAAATTATTTAAGTATTTTTCGATCAAATCATAAAATAATATGGGGCCGGGACCGAGAGTCGAACTCGAATCGTAGCCTCCACAGGGCTACAGGATAACCGCTACCCTACCCCGGCATGGTGATAGGTACTTCATAATAGAGTACCTTATAGATATACCTTTCTTTGATAAACTTTTCCTTTGAGTAAACTCGAAAACGGTATGATGATGTGGATTATGTTCACTGCAATTTTTCAATAATAAGTTGTGCAGCCTTCTCTCCAGACAATAACATACCACCAAATACAGGACCCATACGTGGCGCACCTGCAACAGCATTTGCTGCCATTCCAGAGACGATAAGTCCAGGATAGACTTCTTTTGTAGTTTCCATCAAGAGTTTCTCACCAAGATCTGCCCACATCGGTTTTTCCCCGACAACACCCAACTCACCAAGTTTTGCGCCAGGTATCTTGCGCTGTACAGTGTTACACACTGCCGCCTCATGTCCGGTTCCATCCACAACGATCTTTGCCCGTATTGTCATCGGATCAACATGCAGTTTCCCGATACCAACCGCAGTCCAGTTAATGACAAGTCCGCTAACCCTATCATTTTCACGTATCATAACATCATCGACGCTCATAAGATTGAATATCTCTGCACCTGCATTTATCGCACCACTTGTGAGTTTTGCAACGGATTCAATGGAATTTGCGACGTAATATCCTTTTTCGTATTCCTTATACTTAATATCAAAATCATCAAGTATCCTGCGCGCCTCCTCCTGCACAACTATACGGGGGAACATCATTCCACCGCCCCACATCCCACCGCCGACTGATAGTTTCTTTTCATAGAGTACAGTTTTGATACCTGCTTCTCCAAGATACTTTGCAGTCACCAGATTGGCAGGTCCTCCACCAACAAGTGCCACATCTACTTCCGTATGATCAAGAAATGCTTTTGAATATTCTTCAAAGATCGCTCTTGTAATTACTACTTCATCAAGTTCCATAATTAATGCCTCATATATTGATTATTGATATATCTGGATAATGTTGTACATTTGACTTATAGTTATCACCAGTAATGGTTGCACTTTGTATATTTATTCAGATGTTTTTATTCCGAATAAAGAAAAGCAATTACTAGTTCTCCCTCTTCTCAGGGCGACACGTGATAGTTTTCCTTTATACTGCTCAAGCCTTTCATATCCCTTGTCGGGCAGCAGTTTATATTTAGAGTACTGCCTTTTAATTCTGATTTGCAGCCTATTTACGCATTGAGCATCTGTGCACTGATAGTGCTGTGTAGAAAGCCAACGGTCATTTTGAAGTTTATAATATTATGCCATATGATCGTTGTCTTTTATAAGACGACACTTGAAAGTTGACATGATACTAAAAAACTACAAAAAAACAGAAGAATGATCTTATTTTGCCCCACCACATTCGGCAGTAACGATCATTACCGGACATGGTGATATTCTGATCAGGTCTTCTGCAATACTATCACGCAAAAATTTGTATATCTTATTATACTTGCAATGGCCCATCAAGATCATATCAAAATCTGAAGCAATATCTGCAACCTTTTCAACGATGTCATCATCAAGTTTTATGTTGACAATCTCACATGTTACATTTGATAATCCGTTTGTTTTGCAAAACTCAACTGCATCTTCCATTCGTTTAACTGAAAGTTTATCGACTTCATCACTATTCTCTTTATAAATTGTGATCATATGTACTGATGCATCTAACTGCTTTGCTAATGTGCACGAAGTTTCAATTGCTTTATTAGATCCTTTGCTAACTTTAACCAGCACTAATATTTTTTTATACATACTCAACTAAACTTTAAAGTTATTAATACATATACTTTTTCATATTATCCGACTATATGTATATAATCTATCATAATGAATTAAGGACATTTTCAGCCGTTTTCCATGAATGCCTGACAATATCAGGAAGAGACCCGTGTTCCTTTGCCCAATCCAAAAGGAACTGTTTTGTTTTTGGATCTGACGGATACCCGCTCCCAAAGTCGATCCCGATCTCTTTTCGCATTTCACTCACAATCTCATCGCGTCTCACTTTCGCCAGGATCGATGCTGCAGCAACCACTGGATACGTATCATCAGCCTTGTGCTCAGAAACAACAGTCAGTTGTTTTGCAGTCTCCGGATACTTTTTTGAATATGTGTCTCGCACCTGTTTTCCAAATCGGTCGGCATTTACATCTGCCGCATCCAAATAAACCTTGTCCGGATGCAGATTCTCCAACACACGTGAAAACCCTGTCACTGCAATAGCATTCATAGTCATGATCTTGCGCAGCTCATCGATCTGTTGTGCACTAATCTCAAATATATAAAAATCGTCAATGTACTTTTTGATCTGACCTGCCAGATATTCCCTTTTTTTAGGTGCGATCTTTTTTGAATCCTTAACTCCAAGATTCTTCAGTGAATTAATTCCGGCCTCATCAGCAACAATGCCTGCAATGCACATAGGACCTATCACAGGACCTTTGCCTGCTTCATCAATTCCTGCAATTTTCATCAGAACCTCATATAAAAAAGAATTGGGTATAGATACAAATACAAGTTTACATCAGACGAACATGGTGAATATTACATACCCTATTGTCATCATGATGATCGAATGCTTAAGTCCGGCCATCACACTACCTTCACCCATTGCACCTGCCATGAGACCGGAACTTACTCCCTGAATGATAGCTGCGTGCTTGAAGAGTTGTGTGTATGCTTCAAGATCAAAACTTCCAAGGAAGCCACCCTGAGCACCTGAAGCTGCCATTTTTTCACCTGCCGCAGCCATCTCAGCAAGGAATGTGGTGGATATGACAAATATAACACAAACGAATACAAGGAACGACATATAGATGATCACAATGTATATCATCATAGTCATCGACCGTTCGCCTTTCATTTCCTGCTCATATGATGCATCCCTCGCAGCGACCGAGAGAACTTCCCCGATATCACCACTTGACTCGTTTGCCTTTGTGATAAGAGTAAGGGAACGTGCAACGACCTGTGTCCTTAACCTGTTCGCAAACCTGACAAGCGCATCATTGATCTCAAGTCCCCACACGATATCTTTCCATATCTTTTTTATCTCCTTACTTAGCGCTTCAGTATCAGACTTAGCCATAAGCCGTATCGAATCCCTGAGTGTCATACCAGTCTCATTGGTACTTGCAAGTTTTTTCAAAAAATCAGGAATGTTCTTTTCAAGTTTTTTAAGTTTTCTTGACCTTCTTTCATGGAAAATGGTCAATGGAATTAGAGTAATGTATAAAGCACCAACAATGCGATCATCAATAAAATTAACCATCACCCCAATATCTTGAAGATATTGAATGTTCATGGCAACAGGCACAATAACATATAAAAGCGCTATCGGTGCCGTGACTGCCAATGAGATCATAGGATTATTAAGCATTGGTTTTAGCGGTCTTTTTAGAGTTTCCTTAAGTGCAAGTGATTTTTTGGATTTGATGAAATCTTCAAAATTCGTCCTTTCCCTTACCTTCTCTTCAGTCTCATCGATCAATTCACCTTCCACGTCATAGACTGGTGCAAGATGCCCAGGAACGTCTGGAATACCATGGTCCAGCACAGCCTTTGTCTTCAGAAGCGGAGGTTCACCCAGCTCACCTGGCGTAATGATACTTATCATGACCACAAACATGACCGAGCCTATCGGAAGCACCGCATATATGATGGCATAGACCATCATCGATGTTCCTGAACCCATAACAGCCATCATGACACCCATGATGATAATAAACAAAGGACCTGCAACAAATGCCGTTACGTATGATTCTGCAAGCAGCCCCAGTGTTTCCAAAAATCCCTTCTGGTCAATAATAGTTTGCTGAAGATACTGGTTAGCCTTATCCTGGAAATATTTTGAGATGTCACCACCACTGTCAATGACAGTCAACAGGTTATACATGAGATCCTGGAACCTTTTAGATGGTGTCATCTCACTGACATTTGACAATGCGGTCCTGAGATCATGTCCAAAGTAATCCATGTCCCGCATGAACGTATCTACTTCTTTTGATATCTCCCCGTACGTATCCTCAGATCGTGCAAGCAACCGGAACACATCTATTATATTCATGCCGCCTTTGGTCAGTGCATACATAAATGTCACAGCATAAGGAAGTTGGCTATCGATCTTACCTTTCCGCTCACTTGCCTGGAATCCGGGTAAAAGCATAAAGAGTCCATAAATTACACCGGCAAAAAGTACAGTCAAAAATATAATGATGAATAGAGAGACAATTGTTTCCTTGTAATCAAGTATCCATGCAGTTGATGGACCAAATGTTAATTTTGTGATCTGATCCGGCAGGCCGACTACCAGAATGACAATATATGTCGTAAAAAGACCCAATATTGCTCCAACAATACCACCTACAATCGAATAAAAGATTGCATTTGATAGATACATCTCATACGAAATTGGCATCCTTGCCTGTTTGAGTTGAAGTTGTAAATTGACATATTTGGCTTTTTTTGCCTTCATCTTGTCCCCTAAAAGAACAAAGGGGATCATTTTAAACAAACTTAAAAGTATAACGGCTTTTTTAACATAAACATCTATAACAGAAACGGATTTCTCTCCACCTTTTTTAGATCCTTTATCTTTTTTCATTTTACTTTTTTTGAACCCAGCATCTGCTGGATCAAGTCCTGCATTGGATTCAGAATCGTTGATGAACGAATCATCCTCATCTGCTGTAGATACGTTATTATCCATCACTTCACCACAAATGAAAAATATACTATACCAATTTAAGTTTCTTCAATACCTTTTCAGGTGTTGCCTGATAAGCATTGATTATCCCCGATATCTCCTGATAATCAGTGACATCATTATTAACCATGTACTCCAGCACTTTTTGGCGATATATCAATTCCTGCCTAACTTGTGCACTGGTCCATCCTCTTCGCATCTGTATATCAGCTAGAGCTTTTGATTCGCCGGTTTTGTGGAAAGTATCAGTTGTCGAATCCCAGCCAAATATATCATTTGTTCGTATGTTTCTTGTATTGGGATCAATATCCACGATCTCTACAATATATAGATTTCTTCTGACACGTTTTCCTTTGGAATATGTCTGTGACTGTATACACACGATATCCAGTGCCTGTATCATTGTACGCGGCACACTTATTGGTGGGTTCTCAAGTCTATGTATGGCTGATGAAACTGAATCTGCATGCATGGTCGAAAAAGTTGTGTGACCTGTTGACATTGCCTGGAAAAGCGTAAGAGCTTCTTTACCTCGAACCTCGCCCACAAGCAGGTATTCCGGTCGCTGTCGTAGTGCTCCTTTTAGAAGATCATACATGTCGATAGCTCCACGGTCATCTGCTGTAAATGAGTCCCTTGTAAGAGCCGGGATCCAGTTAATATGTGGAAGTTTCAATTCACGCGTATCTTCGAGTGTTATGACCTTTGCTTTTTCAGGAATAAATAATGAAACTGCATTAAGTGATGACGTTTTACCCGAAGCCGTACCTCCTGCGTATATTAGACTCTTGTTGTTTTCAATACACAACCACAGGTATGCCATTGATTCTGCTGAAAAGGTCTTCCATTTTATCAGATCGATCGGTGTGATCGGCACATCACTGAACTTACGTATAGTGAACGTACTTCCATGAGTGGTTATCGTAGTACCCAGAGTCATCTGGATCCTTGAACCGTCTCCCATAGTCGCATCGACCATAGGTTCTGCAACAGAGATATGCTTGCCACTCCTTTGTGCAAGCCTTATTATAAATGAATTCAACTCATCTTCCTGGTAGACGATATTCGTCTCAATATTAGTATACTTTTTATGATACAGGAATATCGGTGTATCATGGCCATTTCCTGATACATCTTCTATAGTATCATCAAACATCAGAGGATCAAGCTTTCCGAACCTGATGAAATCACGTTTGATGTAATAAGTTATTTTTGCAAGCATTGGAGGAGTGATTTCTATAGCATAGTCCTTGATGATAACACGGATCTTATTCTCAAGTACTACATCCCTGTCTTTCTCTTCACCCAATTCCTCTACTAAAAGCACATTACGAAGCCTGTCTTTGATCTCTGTCAAAAAGGTTTCTTCAAATTCTGAAAGTTCTGGTTCAACAACATAATAGATAGAATGATTTTTCTCTTCATTGAAAAGAACCACAACAAAAGCATAGGGTTCATTGACCCAATGACGCTCGAGCTCCTCATAGCCTGCCACACCCCTGAACATACAAAGGGGACCATGTAACTCCGAATCATAAGGTTCGACTTCAACTTCTTCCTGCTTGAATAGGTTTTTGATCTTGTCTATAAACCCAATCTTTTCTTTTTCAACTTCTTCCTCTGTTTCTTCATCCTGCACTATATCCGCACTAATGTTCTTGGTACTTGCTTCTTCAATTAGATCTTTTACAAGATCGGTTGCAGGCACTTCATCTTTACCAGGTTCTTTGTCTTCAACCGGTTCTTTCACAGGAGATTCTTTAATTTCTTGTTCTTCAACCTCTAAGGATATTTCTTCTTTTTCGTCCGTTGGTCGTAATGATCCGTGTGAATCTATTTCATCTTCACTTTCTGTATCTTTATCTGGAGTTTCTGATAAAGTTGAAATTTCTGGGGTAAATGTTTCGGGCTTGGGTGACCCCGGTACAAGCATACTAAATTCAATATCTTTTTTCTCTTCAGAAAATTTTTTATTAGCAAGCCTATTCAATAGGTTTCCTGAACCACCTGACGACACCAGAATTCCAGATTCGATATCTGAATCGTCAATCTTTTCATTATTATCTATATCAATAATGTTTGAACTTGCCGATTTTGGCTCCGGCTCCGGTTCCATCTGTGCTTTTGGTTCAAACTGTGATTTTGGCTTGAATAACTTTGGCCCAGTGCCACTGTCATCTAATCCATTATTAATTTGTTCTGACGGTTCGCTTTTCTTGATCCCATACGCTGAACGTACCGCAGAAATAGAACTGGATTTCCCATCATTTTCAGGATCTGATGATTGACCGACTCCAAGTTGATCCTTATTTTGGCGAAACTTCTTTAGGAGTATATCACGATCTGCCTTTTTTTTATCGACTATTTCCCTCGACCGAATTGTTTCTAAATTATCATCGGCATCATCAACCATATTTTCACCATTTTTTTGATCGTATATATTTTATAAATATATAGTGCGAGTTAATCTGAGCGTCAGCGAAGATTTTCTCGTCTAATAATATTGATACAATGAGTGAATAAGTGCCATTTTCATATTCATTATACTTTAATAAAGTATCAAGTATTCAATATATAAATAATACTATTCAGTATTAACTATTCTATATTAAGTGGATTTATGCACAAAAGTAATATGTTATTTACTTACTTATTCTTTGCCATTACAAAAATAAATAGTAACAATGTGTTCAGTAATGTATTGGGTGATACATTTAATAATTTGGCAATGGAAATTCATGCCGAGTGATAATCAAATGTGGAAAATATGAAAAATATTTTGTAACTATTCAGCCCTGACCAAAATTCGCCCAAAATATTCCATTTTTTCAGTCAA
>JAMJFS010000031.1 GCA_023544565.1 Methanosarcinaceae archaeon | reverse complement strand
ATAACAAAAATGCGAAAGTTAATTGGCAATTCACAACTGAGGATGCCCGGATAAAATTATCTCGTCTTTATCCGACATTAGAGGATTGACATGACAGTAGGTTCTGGCCTTGTTTTACGAACAAAGTCTTTGACGATTGTGTATTTTCCAGTGAATCCCATTTCCTGTATTTCTCTGTAAAGACGAGATGCAGTGTATGGTCCTTCGTGAAGTTTTGTGGTAATGTATTCTTTGTATTCGTCAAGATTGCTCTCTTTTTTGTTTCGTTTTTTAGATTTGGGTATGGATGTTATGTTCAAATATTTACGTACTGTTTTCCGATCAAAACTAGTTTTTTTAGATATTGCCTTGATGCTTAATTCTTGTGCATGTAGATCTCTTATCATTAACCATTCCTCCATTTTTAGCATGTTCTACAACCTTTGATGTTTTCATCGAAGATTGTGGGTGGGGAATTTTAAACGGCCGAAAATGGGGAATTCTTGACCGCCATTGACAAATGTCAAATTCATTAAGCTATTTTTGATAGAATATTTCGAATCGAAATATTCGGTGAATTTTGTCGAGACATGCTTTAGATCCGTGAGTTCATATCGCATCAATGAAACAAACAACTAAGCAATAAATCCAACAATCACTGCCCCATAAATGCTATGCTCCGACCACACTCTTAAAAGCTTAATCTCAATCTCATTTTTCAGCGAATGAAATATCTTCTCAATCGAATCTTTTTTTCGATGTGTCTGTATCGCTTCTTCAAGTGTCAAATTCTTGCTTGACTTAATGCAGAAAAATCCTTCTCGACCTGTAATTGCTTTACTTTCAAGCAGTTTTAATGCATCCTCTTCACTAAGCTCTTTGAGTCTGGTTTGAAATGAATATTCAATCTCGACAAGTTCATTATTGATTCTAAACTTCTTAAACAAAGTCCTATCATTGTCAATCGATCTTTGTATTTTTTTAGCCTTTTGCAACTTCCTCAATACCGCTCTTGCTTTGGATTTCAACTGGTCTATTTGTAGAGATTCTGAAAAATAAAAGTAATCAATACTATTTGGTTTAACGAACTTTATACCATAGACTCCCTTCTCAGGATCGATCAATGTTGCTTTCGACTTATCGAATGCATTAATCCTTTTATCATCACTCTTATTCAGTTTCTTGGCAGTAAGATATTGCATCATATCTGCCAGAATAAGTTGAAGATTAACTTTGCTGTGAGCTTCTTTGTCCATTACATCAAGTGAACCGGGGTTCAATCTGTTCCTTACCTGTTGATATGTATCAACGAAATGTTTCGCATCATGAAAATTTCCTGCATTTATTGTGAGTCTAATGGGTATATTTATTGGATCTGCGAGTTCACAAACACCAACCGTTATTTGTTTTTTGTCAGGTCTGTGTTCACGACTATACCCATATTTTCCAAGCACTGATTTATCACCGTATAAGACTAAACTTGTCCAATCAAGGTTGATGTTTGTATGCTCGAAATCATATGTTTGGAATAAGCAGTCTTGGATATCAGAGATGATTTCTTCTCTATTTTTACCTATAATTTCAAGTGCTCTGAAAGAAATTCTTTCTTCAAATTTATTGAGAGTACAACATACACCAGCAAAAATAACAATTGAGTTCCAAAAAAAAAGAAATCCGCGCCCCGGCAATCGATCATGCCAGAGCGCAAATGAGAAAAAATTAACTTACTTACCCAGAACGATCCTTGCAATGTCGTCACCGACATCAGATGTTCCTGACGTACCGCCCATGTCGTATGTTTTGACCTTGCTGTCAAGAATGTTCCGCTCGATCGCAGAAACAATGGAATCTGCAGCTTCCTTTTCACCCAACTGTTCAATGAGCATAGCACCTGCCCAAATAGTTGCGATCGGGTTGACCTTGTTCAATCCCTTGTACTTTGGAGCAGAACCGTGGATCGGCTCGAACATGCTTGTGCCTGTTGGGTTTATGTTCCCGCCCGGTGCAAGTCCAAGTCCGCCCTGGATCATAGCACCAAGGTCTGTGATAATGTCACCAAACATATTAGGAGTGACAACGATATCTAACCATTCAGGATTCTTCACGAACCACATGGTCATAGCATCAACATAATTAAAATCCGTAGTGACACCAGGGTGTTCGGATGCTACAGACTCGAACTCCTCCCTCCAGAAACCATAGATATCAGTGAGCACATTTGCCTTGTCAACAGATGATAAGTGTTTCTTGCTCGTCTCAGCAAGATCGAAAGCGTACCTGATTACCCTCTGGGTGCCTTCCTTTGAGATCATACCGATCTGGTATCCGATCTCCTCACTGTCAGTCTCGATATCCAGACCGAACCTTGCAGAGTACAGTGTCCTTGACACCTCAAGCACATCTTTGCTCACGCCTTTCTTGGCACGTCCACCAATACCGATATAGAAATCCTCGGTATTCTCACGAACCACTGTAAAATCAATATCTGCAGGTGTCTTGTCCTTAAGTGGTGTCCAAACACCCTCCAGAAGTTTAATAGGTCGCAGGTTTACATACTGGTCAAAGTAGAATCTTGCAGCAAGCAGGACTCCCTTCTCAAGCACACCCGGTGCCACCCTTGGATCACCAATCGAACCAAGATAAATGGCTTTGTACTTTCCAAGTTCCTTGAGTGAATCTTCCGAGATCAATTCGCCTGTCTCAAGATAGTGATCTGCACCGTGTGGGAACTCGGTCCACTCAACATCGAATCCGAACTTCTCACCGGCAGCATCGATGACCTTTCTTCCTTCCGCAACAATCTCCGGACCAATTCCGTCACCCGGTATTACCGGAATTCTGTATTGTGTCATTTATAAGTCTCCTAAATTCAATAACTCTTAATTCAAATTATGCAATAATCTTTCTTGTATATTCGATCAACCCGCCGGCATCGACTATCCCGCGAACGAAATCAGGGAGCGGAATTGCCTGGTATGATTCACCTTTGGTCTTATTTACTATAATGCCTGTTGCAATATCAACCTCAAGTACATCGCCTTCCTCTATCTTATCGGTATCAGGACACTCAAGAAGTGCTACACCGATATTGATCGCGTTGCGGAAGAAAATACGTGCAAACGATTTTGCAATTACGCAACCGATCTTTGTACCTTTAAGCGCGATCGGTGCATGTTCCCTTGATGAACCGCAACCGAAATTATTGTCCGCGACAATAATGTCGTTCTCCTTAACCTCCCCTGCAAACTCAGGGCGCACGCCTTCGAATGCATGTACTGCAAGTTCTTCCGGCGTATTGAGGACAAGGTACCTGCCAGGGATCACTGCATCGGTATCAATGTCGTCACCAAATCTCCAAACTCTTCCTTTCATATTTTTATCACCGTGATTATGTGTAAGTTTAATTTTAAGTGTAAGTCTAAGTGTAGATTTAACTTCAAGTATAGACGAGAAAATGCTCACTTAGTTCGCATTAACTCCCACTATATGTTTATAAAACATATACTATCAAAAAGTAAAATAACTACTGTTCTTTATATACACTATGTATTTTATACCCCCATAAATACAGTAATACTTAATAATACTATCACTAGCAATTTATCTGAATGAAGCAAAAGACTCCTCCCCCTATGCAAAGCAGCTAGTAGGGATGAAATTGATTTTTTGGCTTTTTGAAATACATTATGGGAAAACACAATATTATGATTAAAATCAAAAAGACACTTCATATAACATATTCCCCCTCAGGCTGTAACCCAATCACTGTAAATATATTCGGGATTTGAATTTGCACTCACTGCCCAGATTCCGACACGATACCATTTTCCAATCGGTGCTTTTAGGTTCGATACCGTGTAAGTAAAACTCTCATCGGCACCTATACTTGAAATCGTATCGCTTTTGATCTGATCCCACACCCTACCATCGTCTGTTGTTTCAAGAGACGTGTATATGATCACGTCTTCTGCATTTGCAGAACCAATATTTTCAAGTTTAATGTTTAGATCAACGTATGTGTAATAGTAATCTCTTTTACTGCTTCCGGTAAATTCCATTCTCAATTCCGGATATCCACTATAGATTGGGATGATCAGTGCTTTTGCTCCAATATAGCCATCAGGAATTACACCTACGTCCCATCCCGAATTGGTAGTTTCAAGATAAAAATATTTTGATCCGGCATAGTCATAATGATGTCCATATATGTTTTCATCACCTTTCACACCTACTGCCATGTGCCCGGGTAATTCAATGAGTGCGACGCCGTAACCCATATCATACAAAATCGCTGCGAGTAAAATAGATGAATCTTCACAATCCCCTCCACCATGATATAAAGTCTCAAATGGATATCTTGGATATTCGTCGTATCCGGCGGAAGCACTATCACTTATGTATGGCAGTGCCTGAACAAAAGTCATAGCAATATATGGAATTTCATTACTGTCATAGCCACCACTGTTTGCCATATTAGTCAATTGAGTAGTTATCTGTGATATCAATTCATCATCGTATGGGTCTGTCACAAAATGATCAAAATCCCGGTATCTACTTCTTTGAGAGTATGCCTCATAAGCATCCTCATTGTACTCGAAATTAATCCAAAACTCTTGGTTGTCGTATTCCCACGTGTAATTTGCTGTAATGGTATCTCTGTTTAGTTTGAACTTCACTTCACTTTCAATTTTCTCAATAGGGATTACTTGAAGTGAAATTTCCGGTCTTAATATGTAGGTCAATTCAACAACAAAGCTATTGTCGTATATTTTATCCAAGTGGATTGAATAAACGATGTTTTGGTCGTTCTGATCTTTTACGTCGTATGTTTGATCAAGAGAAATGTTTTGTGTGGAGTATTCCTTACCATCTTTCCTAAAAGAGATCCACATCCATTCTTCTTTTCTGTTAATGTCCAAAACTTTGGCGGAATACCCATTACCAAGATCAAGAATTGCTGTTTTTTTGAGTGTAGCATTGTATACTTCACTGTTCAATTCAGAAGAATCGACATTTGAGTTACTGTAGGTTGGTAGGTCGTTTGGAACTCTGTCAACGGAATAATCATCGTTTGTTACGCACCCCAATGATGAGAAAATTAGTAATAAAATAATTGAGCATAATAACAAAATTTGTTTTTTCATATAATATATAAAACGGTTCTTACTTAATAACCTTAACTCCGCCGGAATAGGGCATATCTTCTTTTAATTATTCTATTTGTTGTTGCACGCACCCGATTAAATTCGATAACGTTATATATTACTATTCCCTAATTACTGAATATGGATCAATGGGCAAAGAACTGGTTAGAAGAGCAGAGAATGAAAGGCACAAAGTGCCTTGAAGTAAAAGTTGTCGGCGAAAACCACTACGTTTATCACTCAACGACCTACTGGGACAAAGAACTAAAAAAATCAAGAAAAACCTCCAAATACCTTGGTAAACTCGATCAGAAAGAAGGACTCGTAGAATCAAGAAAACGAAAAGAACTCACTTCGTCCGATGTAAGAAATGTCACAGAATATGGCAATTCAATGGTCTTGCATGAATCACTAAAATCACTTAAACCACTATTGATGGATGCATTCCCCGATTGCTGGGAAGAAATATATTCACTTGCAATGGTTCGCATCAATGGGTATGTACCCATGAAACGTGCAAAAGAATCGTGGGAGAAACTCTATAATGTTGAAAACATCAATCCACAACTGAATCCAAAAAACCTCTCAAAAGTATTGCATAATGTAGGCATAAACCGTGTTGGCCAAAATACAATTTTCAAAGAACTGACCAATCAAAGCAATCAACTGGTATATGATCTTAGTTCTGTGTTCACGCGCTCGATGAGCATAGCTCAGGCAGAGAAGGGATATAATAAAGAACACCTACATGTGCCGCAGATCAATCTTGCACTTTTATGTAGTGCTGATACCGGTTTACCGGCAATGATACGATCCATTCCAGGGAGTGTGAGAGATATCTCCACGCTGTATAATTCAATCAAGGAAATTGATGTGAAGGACAAAATCTTGATTCTGGATAGAGGTTTTTTTTCCGATGATACAGTGGAATTTCTTGATGGGATGATGGATATGTCGTATATACTTCCTACAAGAAGGAATAGTAAATACTATGAAAACCGCATTCATCTTAATGAGCATTTCACGTACCATAATCGTCTGATACGGTGCGGAAAAAAGACGTTCGATAAATATACGCTTTATCTTTTTGATGACCAGGATTTGAAGCTTGAAGAGCAAAAAACGCTGTACAAGCAGATGGATGAAGGAAAAATGGATAAGAAGCAGCTCAATGGAAAGATGAAGCGGGCAGGACAAATCCTGATTATATCCAATTTGGATGTTGAGGAATGTGAGGTTTTTGAGCTCTTTAAGAAAAGAGAAACTGTTGAGAAGATGTTCGATACTTACAAGACTGTTTTTGATGCAGATAAATTATATCTGCAGAGTGATGAGAGCGTATTTGGACACGTCTTTATTTCGTTCATCTCTCTTTACATACATTGCACGATTGAGAATCTATTGAAGAAGGCTGGTTTGAATCGCAAGATTACTCCGATTGATCTGTTGCACAAGTATAGCAGGGTTTATCATATTGATATGAAGGAGGGACGGTTGATTACTGAGGTGCCGAAGAAGGTACGGGAGCTGGATGAGAAACTTGGACTTAAGATATTTCCTAAAAAGCAGAGTTAAGGTTAATAATATAGTAGTGTGAACTGCCATTGTTACCGATATACAACCGGAAGGGGCAGTTCGCCCTAATCATCAACAGAACTGGAACCTGCCAGTCGTTCAACCCTCAGGTCAACTCCATCCACATACACTTTCGGACCGGTAATTATACCGTCAAGATGAAGTTCAACAGATACATTGCCCCCGAATGTTGAATTGTCACCAAGTGCCATATGTACCGTGCCGCCCACCTTCTCATCCTCAAGTATGACACCAATCAAACGTGCGGCCGGATTTATCCCAATACCAAGTTCTGCAACATTCCTTGCATCCGGTCCGGCACGATCTATAATCGTTTTCAGATCGTCCGCACGCTTGCCGCTAAAACGGACTGCATTCCCATTCTCCACTTCGATCACGATCGGTTTATCCAAAAGCCCGAGTCCACCCATGGCACCATCGATCACAACTATGCCATTTACATTCGCCGGCGCAACAAAAAGTTCCCCTGCCGGCAGGTTCGACATCGACCCGGGAACAGTACAATTACCGGTATCATCCTTCCATTCACATCCTTCAACATCAAAGACCACATCAGTACCGAGTTCGGTAGTGACACGAATTTCCTGTGCACCGTCAAGTGCCTCAAACACTTCCTTTGCCACTGCCCCCATCTTCCCATAGTCAGCAGTCATACCACCTGATGTCATCATATCCATAGTTATCCCGGGAAGTGTCGCAGCCCGTGCGCCCATCTTACATGCATTTTGTCGCGCTTTTGTATGAGTAATAGATTTCGATGTCGGTGCAAGGATAACATCCGCTGACCTCATCGCCTCTGCAACAACAAGCGGCGGTTCCTCTCCATGCTGGGTGCGCGGTTTCATTGTAAGGAGTAATGCCTCGCAATCCGCATCAACAGCCGCATCAAAAAACGCTTGTGCAATCCTTTCATCCGTGCATTTGTCTGTAACTATCAACACGGACTCGCCCGGCTTTGCACCCATACAGGTGCGTATTATCATATCTGCACTTTTCTTGAGTGTCATTTAGATCGTTCCTTTTCCATCAACGCGCTCGGCTCGTTCCCACCATGCCAGCTATATCTCGGCCTCATCTTTACTATATGTGCACTTTCGGAAGTATCATCCACAATGAGTGCTATCCCTCGTTCAAGCCCCATTTTTCTGATGGAATCACCTATATCTTCCCGCATGTATGTAGGTCGTATCGCTTCAAGTGCCGATATATCATCTCTTGCAGTCAAACGATGACACATTACAACATCGCACTGGGATATCACGTCAGGATGAATTGCAGCAGGACGCTGTGTCGCAAAAATAATGGTAAGTCCTGGCTGGCGTCCCTGCCTGAGCCATTCATTGATAATGACATTCGATGCAAGGGTATCTTCATCGGAAGGTATGAACAGGTGCGCCTCGTCGATGAACATCCAGACCATTGGAATGCCTTTTTCCACATCCGTATCACCCATCATCATCCTCTCATATGAGCGTCGGGCTTCGAGGCGCTTTTCATAGATATCCTTCCCAATAATTCCAACCACAGCCGCACGGACCGTGTGATTCGTGAGTGTGCTCACATCCAGCACTGACGTTACGCCGCCGCGTATCAGTTCAGATATTCCAACACCTTCTCGCTCAAAAACACCCCATGAGGTGGCAGCCTTGAAATGATTTTCTGCTGCACTCTTTGTCACAATGTCCGAACGTTCGTCTTCCATTATACCGTCGATGATGTCATCAAAAGAGAAAACAGACATTTGTTGTTTCAAATTCCCGATGACCCGTACTAAAAGAACACCAAGTGCTGACACTTCATCAACTCTGAACAGTTTGCACCACTCATAGCCACCAAGATGTGATATCGGGATCGAGAACGGTTTTACATCGATGTGTCGATTCCGGTATTGTTCAACACTCCCTGCCGGGACAAATACATTTACGTCAAAACCTGTGGGTTGCAATCCCCATTCACTGAGCAGTTCGGGTTGCTGCTCATTGCCGCGCCTGAGTGTCCAGAATATTCCCATTGTATCAATGACAAGCGATGCAATGTTCTCACGAATATCCGGCTGCAAGAGGGAGAGTTCCTCGATCAGTGTCCCCATTGTGTAGGATTTACCGTATCCGCGTTTGCCGCATATCAATATTGCATGCGGTTTGAGTGCATCCAGTGCCACATGCGAACCTGTGGATCTGTCAAGTGCAAGATATTTCCCAAGATGCAATACACCGATATCACTTTCATCGTTCCTGCCAAGGATGTAGCGTTTTTTAACAACGCCTGCGGCAAAAGAATCTGTCAATGTTTCCATGGCATTCGAAACATTCAGCAGATATATATTACTTTGTGTTTGTTTTACATATAATACACATGATCGATCCTACAAAGAACGATATCGTCGAACATATTCCATTAAAGTATCTACCGCTTCGTAAAATGGTGCACATTGGCGGGGTAGTCGTACCAATAATTGCAGTGGTTTGTGGAAAGATCTATGCGATTAGCATTGTGTCGTATTTTATGATTATATTTCTGTTAATGGAATTGCTAAAATCAAAAGTCCAGATCCTTGCTGCATTGCGCCCACTCTTGAAAGATAATGAATACAAGGGTTTTGCGGCAGACCCGTTCCTCTATTTTGCATTCATCCTTCTGTTGCTTTTGCTGTCGTTCTATTTTGATGAGGGGATATGTTATGCCTCGATCGTGGTTCTTACAGTTGGGGATGGGATATCGACTGTTGCAGGAGTACACGGCAAGAGATATTACAGGGATTCCAATAAAACGATAGAAGGAGCAGTTGCAGGAACTATTGCGGCGACGGTAATTGGTTTCCCTTTCGTGGGTGCACTTGTATTCGTGGGAAGTGTAGCAGGTATGATCGCAGAAATTACGTCAAAACGGTTTGATAATATCACTGTTCCTGTTGCGGCTTTTGTATCAATGGTCGTCGTTAAGTACGTGATTGGATGAAATATAGAGATGAAATATTGAGTTTTTTAAAATGATTACAGGCTAACATCATGAGGCACCCTCTCGAAACAAAACACCGAAATCGGCAGATGCTCTTACTGTCAGTTGGCACATTCTGCGTCTTTTTGGCAATGTTGTCACTTATTCCACTCCTGCCAATTGTTTCTGAGGAACTGAATATCTCAAAGTCAAGTCTTGGCTGGGTTGCTGGCGTATTTATGATATGTATGGCATTTTTACAGATACCTTTTGGTCTTCTTTCTGACAAGTTTGGCAGAAAAAAGATAATCATTGTCGGGATACTTGTTTTTGGAGTGGGCGTGGCAATGCTATCTATTTCACACAGTTTTGCAGCGCTTCTTGTTGCAAGAGCAATATCAGGTTCCGGTGCCGCAATGTTCTTTCAGGCATCTTTCACGATGGTTGGGGACATGTACGATTTCCATGAGCGTGGGAAAGGTATGGGAATTCTGGCAGCAGCGACCGGCCTTGGAACCGTTTCAGGATATTCGGTTGGCGGTGTGCTCGGTGAGTTATATGGATGGAGAATTGTCTTTATCTGGCTTGCAGCATTCGCACTTATTGTATCAATGCTATCGCTTATGCTTCACGAAACCAGACCTCAGTCGCAGGAAGAGCATCGTCTCGGAAAATTACTGTATCTTTCACTTGATCTTTTCAGGACAAGGACAATTATGTTTGCGACCTTTGTGGGTATGCTCTGCATGATGGCAGTTGTCGGCGCGTCTTATGTCCTTCCTTTCTTTGCTCTGGATTCGGGGATATCGACCGCATCAACTGGATTGTTGTTCATCCCTTATGCAATTACGAGTTCCTTTGGCGCATCATCGTGCGGCTGGCTTTCGGATATAGTTGGCAGGAAAAAACCGCTGGTTGCTGTGACCTTGCTTGGGGGCATTGCCCTACTTCTATTTTCACATGTACCCATATCACCGTGGCTGATCGCGATTAATTTCGCATTTGTGGGACTCTGTTTTGGACCTGTGGTGACACTATCCACAACGATCCTTGTGGACGAGGTTGTGAAGACTGATACAAGGATACTGGCTACAACAATGGGCACTTTCAACATGGTGCGCTGGCTCGGCGGTGCGCTTGGTCCTGTGTTGGGTGGTGTGTTCCTTGATACCTATGGTGCGAGGACTGCTTTTACAGTGCTGGCGGGGATGATCTTTGTGGCAGCGGTGTTCTCGGTTGGTTTGCGGGAAACGAAGTATTAAAGTATAAAAAAAATAATGGTGTATTATCCAACAAAACTTGTCTTATAATTTTCACAAAAAAAAACATTGTAACAACGAATTTAATACCAATAAAACCAATCTATATTTTATGACTTCACCAAAACGACCTCTTCTGCTCATGATACTTGATGGCTGGGGCTACCTTCCATCAAAAGATGGTAATGCAATATTGGCTGCGAACACACCAAACCTTGATAGGTTGGTGGCAACTTATCCGACATCTATTCTTGAAGTATCAGGCGAAGCCGTGGGACTTCCTGAAGGTCAGATGGGTAATTCCGAGGTAGGCCATCTCAACATCGGCGCGGGACGTGTTGTGTATCAGGATCTTACAAGGATAAATCGTGACATAAAAACTGGATATCTCTATACCAATCCTGTGTTATTGGATGCGATCAAAAATGTAAAGGAACACGATTGTGCACTGCATCTCATGGGTTTATTGTCAGACGGCGGCGTGCACAGTCACATCAACCACCTTATCGCGCTTATCGATCTTGCATCAAGGGAGGGTCTTGAGCGGGTGTACATTCATACATTTCTGGATGGGCGTGATGTCCCTCCTGCCTGTGCCATTGAAGATATTAAAAAGATTGAGAAAACATGCGATGATTTCAAAATTGGGAGCATTGCAACGGTTTCAGGCAGGTATTATGCCATGGATAGGGACAGGCGATGGGAACGTGTCAAACTTGCGTACGATGCCCTGACACAGGGAGTCGGTCTTCATGCAAAGGATGCCGAGATGGCTATTGTTGAAAGTTATGCACGTAACGAGACAGATGAATTTGTCAGACCGACTGTTATAGTTGATGAAAATGGAGAGCCTACAGCGACCATAAAAGACAACGATTCAGTCATATTTTTTAATTTTCGACCCGACCGTGCGCGGCAGTTGACATACGCTTTTGTTGAAGATGATTTTGACGGATTTGAGAGGAAAGTATATCCAAAGGTGCATTTCGTTTGCATGACCCAGTATGATGAGAAACTTGAAGTTCCTATTGCATATTTACATGAAGATCTCAAAAACACACTTGGGGAAGTGCTCAGCAAAAATCACTTAAAGCAACTTCGTATCGCTGAAACAGAAAAATATGCGCATGTGACATTTTTCTTTAATGGTGGTTTGGATATCCTAAATAAAGGAGAAGACAGGTGTTTAATTCCATCACCAAAAGTTGCCACGTATGATCTCAAACCGCAAATGAGTGCGTATGAGGTTACGGAAGAATTGATCGAGAAGATCGGGTCCGACAAATATGATGTGATTATCCTCAACTATGCAAATCTTGATATGGTTGGACACACAGGCTTTTTTGATGCTACGGTGTCGGCGGTCGAGACTATAGATGAATGCGTTGGAAAAGCGATAGATACTTTGTTGCAGGTTGGTGGTGCTGCAATAATTACAGCCGACCACGGGAATGCAGAACAAATGCTTGACCATGATAGCAAGCAACCGCATACTGCACACACCTGTAATCTGGTTCGGTGCATCTATGTAACTGATGAAAGTGGAGTGTCACTTCGTAATGGCAAACTCTCGGATGTTGCACCCACCATGCTTAAGTTGTTGGGTATTGAGAAACCTGTTGAGATGACTGGTGAATCACTTATCCTTTCATAGATCAGAGGCACAAACAATGAGGCGAGGTCAGTGACCTGATCCTTAACATTGATCTTTGCGGTGCTAAGATAGAAGTATTAAAGAAACTGATAGACAAATACGAGAAGAAATCTCCCGAAGGTATTCGATAAATAAACATTCATGACCCGTCGGACACCCACGAGCATGAAAATAAGAGTATTTTCATACCAAATATCGTATCGCAAAGATTAAATCGGATATTCTTATCTAGTTACAAGTTTCACATCATATAGGAATTGCCAAATGAAAACAAAGAAAAACCTTGATACTACAACCGGTTGGAAAAACCAGAATTCAAAAGACCTCTACGGTATCGATGATTGGGGTCACGGGTATTTCAGCATAAACCGTAAAGGAAACCTGGTAGTAAAACCAGATAAGGGACAATCTCAATTGGAGATCCTTGAGGTCATCGAACATCTTAAAAAAAACAAGATAAATACTCCTGTGCTTCTTCGTTTTCCTCAAATACTCGAGAGCAGGATACATGAACTGTATGAATGCTTTGATAGGTCGATCAATGAATCCGGATATCAGGCCAGGTATAAAGGGGTATTTCCTTTAAAGGTAAACCAGCGAAAGGACGTAATTGATGAGATCGTAAGAGCCGGAAAAAAGTATAACTATGGTTTGGAAGCTGGCAGTAAACCTGAACTGATCGAGAGTCTATCCTTCAAACTCAATCCCGAATCGTTGTTGGTCTGCAATGGCTATAAGGATAAACATTATATCAGGACTGCCATTGAAGCATCTCTTCTTAAGAATAATATCATACTTGTTATTGATCAGTTGGATGAGATCCATGATATCATCAAATTCTCTAAAAAACTAAATGCCAATCCATGTCTGGGTATCAGACTAAGGTTATATTCAAGGGGAAGCGGTAAATGGGCAGAATCCGGCGGTGAAGCATCCAAGTTTGGACTTACCACAGTTGAGTTGCTCACAGCGCTGGATATACTTACAAAGAATGGCATGGTTCCCAATCTCAAGATGCTGCATTTCCACATTGGATCACAGATCACAGAGGTTAGAAGGATCCAAAATGCTGTCAAGGAAGCATCCAGAATATATGCAAAAGTAAAAGGAATGGCCTCTGCCCTTGAATACTTCAATATAGGTGGTGGTCTTGGTGTGGATTATGATGGAAGCAAAACATCTTCCGATGCCAGCGCCAATTATTCCATGCAGGAATATACCAACAACGTGGTTTTCACATTAAAGGAGATATGTGATGAAGAAGGTATAGAGCACCCAACTGTTGTGACTGAGAGCGGGAGGGCAATTGTAGTTTATCATTCAATGCTCATCACCAATCTTGCCTACGAAAAATCCATTCACTATGACCGGAATGTCGAAGTGGGGGAAGATACACCTAATGTACTTCAGAATCTCTACAGTTGTTTAGATGAAATCACAATAAAGAATTACCGGGAATTATATCACGACAGTCTGCAATATAAAGATGAAATTTTATATATGTTCAATCTTGGGCAATTGGGCCTTGAAGATAAAGCCAAAGGCGAAACACTGTTCTACAAGATCTGCCAGAAGATATACCGTTATTTACAGCAAACGGAGAATGAATCTGAAGAATTCGATTATGTCAGGAAATTGATATCAAAAAAGTATATTGGCAATTTCTCAATGTTCCAGAGTATGCCTGATTTTTGGGCTATAGACCAGTTATTCCCTATTGTCCCCATCCAAAAATTGAACAAAGAACCCACAAATAGAGGCACAATACTGGATATAACATGTGATTCGGACGGGGAGATCGATAAGTTCGTTGATGTTAAGGATGTCAAGGATTTGCTGGAGTTACATGCACTTGACAACAATCCGTATTATGTGGCGGTACTTCTTTTGGGCGCATACCAGGATTCCATAGGTGACCTGCACAACCTGTTCGGAGCCATTCATGAGGCTCATGTTGTGTTGAAAGATGATGATGAATGGGATATCAAGAGGGTCATAAAGGGTGATACGGTAAACGATGTACTAACCATGCTTAAGTTCAATAAACGAAGTCTGGTACACGGTATTGAGACATCGGTTCAAAGATCTGTGGATGATGGGGATATTAGTTACCAGATGGGTAAAAGTATCCTGAATAATATGAAAAAAGAGATCAATGATTATACGTATCTCGATTTTTAATGATATATGATTTGTAAAATTGTATATATCAAGTTAATCTTGATAACTATATTCTGCTGCGATTGGATGTACCATCGCAATTTTTAACTCGATCGAAATGAGCATTTTATCGATGATTGGGAGATAAATGAGCATTTTATCGATGATTGGGAGATGTGCCGCCTGGCGGCGGATTGCATTGGCATCAAATAACGATCAGAACCACTTATCCAGTGTTTTTTGCTGCCGACTGCCAGATGCCGCGTCAAGTCTGTCGGCTGCTTTACTGACCCGTTCTTCTGAAAAATCGTGTTCACCACATAAGAATTTGATCAATTTCTCCTTGTTCGGATTCTTCCATTCAAGTGTGTATTCATCTGTTACTGGTGGGTGTATAAAAAACTCTTTCATCTCATCAAGATTCCCTATTGACCGGTCAATGTTACCCAGTGCAGTTTCGATGTTCTCGTGTTCTTTGATCAGTTTAATCGCTTTTTTAGGACCGATCCCCTCAAGTCCTGTATTAAAATCCGTACCCACACAAATAGCAATATCGATCAACTGAGATCTATCAACCCCAAGTGCCCGTAGGCTTTCGTCCAGATTGATAACTTCAGGTTTCACATCCACATAGATATTCTTACGCGGCACCTTTCTCTTTCCTGTTATTGTAAGATTCCTCACAACATCAGGCGCGCCAAAGAGCATTGCATCATAGTCCTGCGAGCCTACAAGGTCAGCATCTCCTTTTTGCACCATATATGCAGCCTGTGCCTCACCTTCAGATGGTGCCTGGACGTACGGGATGCCCATGAGTTCAAGCAGATGTTTTGCATCATTAACTATATCAGCATTCACCTTTGAAGATGCCTGTGCATATTTGAATGCTTCTTCGGCAAGACCCTTTTCTTTCGCTTCATCCCATTTTACGTGCGCATTCTCTCGTACCTCTTTACGTTTTCCGAGGGTTTTCAATTTCATCTCAGGAGGCTTGCCGTCAAATACAAAAACAGGTTTAATTCCGCCCTCGACCAGATTAGTTATACGATACAAGATACCTGATAAATGGGATGTGATATTGCCGTGTGAATCTGTAAGTGGGGTTCCATCACGCTGGCGGATAATGCTGAGGAATTGGTAAAGTATGTTGTATGCGTCAATAGCTATCACTTTGTGTGATAGATCTGATAACTCAACAGTTCTTTTTTCAAGCAGATCTCCTATATCGGCACCCATAGTTATTAAAAAAGAATTTTATATGCAAAATAAGTTATTGACCTGCTGCCAGGTCATCGCTATCAAACCGCACATCAATTACCGAGTCATCATTTGCGTTGATCTTTTTCACTTTAAGTACATTCCCAACGCATTCAATGAATGCTGTTTTTGTGACCTGTACCTGATGACCATCATTTTGGCCATTGTTCTTGTGGATTATTAGCAGGTTTTGACTTATTCCCACACTCTTTTCAAGTTTGGAGATCGTGTTTTTAACAACTTGCTCAAAGTCAGAATATATCAATATTTCGGAATATTTACCGGCTTTTTTGATAATACCGATCGGTTTTAAATTTATATGAATAAATGCACCTCAAACTGTTCTAGAGTTATATTTCATCAAGTAGACTCTGTACTACATCAAATATCCTTAATATGCTTTTCGCCTTTGCTCAATGATGCAAAGTTTCTAAACCCCTCTAGAAATAGAGATGTAATGTTTATCTATTAAAAACTTGTTATACCAATTTGGAGTACTAGTTTCTATGGGAAATAGTGAATATACGGCAGTTTTAATATCTATTATACTAATTATCATTATCAGCGGTTGTTCTGGCGAAGATACGGCTGAGATCACATTTGAAGATATGGATGCAAAAGAGGGAGTTATAATGAGCAGCACGACAATTAAAAATGTTACAATAAACTGGCTGGGACATTCCAGTTTTATGATAAAAGGAGAGGGGAAGATCATCTACATTGATCCATACGTACTTCCTGATAAAGTGGATTATGAAGACCAGGCAGACATTATACTGATAACGCATGAACATTATGACCACTGCAGTCCTGAAGCGATCAGAAAGGTCCGAAAAAGCGATTCCACAACTCTAATACCACAGAATTGCACACTTGAATTTAGGGGGGATGCAAGACGTATCAGTGAAGGGGATATGTTGACCGACGACCTTGCGATAAAAGGGATAGGCATTGAAGTTGTTCCTGCATATAATATTAACAAGTCATACCATCCGGAAGGTTTTGGAGTTGGATATATAATCGAGGTCGATGGGGTGAGAATATATTATTCAGGAGATACAGATCTTATTCCACAGATGAGTGGTTTATCTGTGGATGTTGCATTACTGCCGATTGGCGGAACATATACTATGGACGAGTCTGAAGCTGCAGAGGCGGCGGTGGCTATATCCCCAGATGTTGTGATACCGATGCATTATAATTATTTAGATAGCACTCCGGCTGATGCAGATTTATTTAAAAAATTAGTGCAGGACAAGAATCCTGATATAGAAGTCATTATCCTATCGTCTTCTGTTCAATAGATTTAAGGGAATATGCTAAAATGGCACGTCAAAGAAAAAACCAAAAATCTCTTATCAAGGATCTTGCAGCCCAACGTATTGATCGTCTTTTCGAGCTTGCACATGAAGAATTTAGACAAAATCCACAAAGAAGTGACAGATATGTGCTCCTCGCAAGGCTAATAGGTATGCGATACAGGATCAGGTTGCCGACCACTTTGAAACGCATGATGTGCAAACATTGTCGTTCGTATCTTGTACCAGGCAGCAGTTCAAGGGTCAGGCTGCGGGGAAAGTACATTACCGTGACATGTCTGCGATGTAATAAGCAGATGCGGTATCCGTATAAAAGTATAAGTAAAGTGGAAGAGGACAATCCTGCTTAATGATGATTTCAATTATTCGAGAATAGCATTCAGTATTTTCATGATCAGGAATGATGCAACGATCATCACAATAATAATAACTGCAAAGATGAAGAGATTCCTGTAAACAACATCTTTCTCAGATCCGGCCTTGACCCCAAGCCCTCCGGCACAGCCTGTTGAGCCGCATTTGCCGCATCCGGTGCTGCAATTTGGACTGTCGTCAGAAGGTGTTTGGATTATCAATGGTATCGTTTTAACATCACTTGACATAACCATATCTATTTTTTCAATTGATATAAATCTGGTGTTCGATGCGAATTTTGCTTGTACTGCAAAGGACCAGCAAGTGATATTCGGGAAATCCTTTTAGAAATAGAGTAATGAGAGCGACGAGAGGGAGATTCGAACCCCCGAGGTGCAGAGCACCACAGGGTTAGCAACCCTGCGCCATACCAAGCTTGGCTATCTCGTCAAACAGATGTCTTGGAGTGCACCTCTCAATGCAATCTATATATTTAACGCTTTCTTTGGAACACGTGCTGAATTCAAGTGGCAGGCACACCGCAAGTCGTTGACCCCCCCATCTTCAAGTAGTCTGTAATCTCTCCTCCACTCCGCAACCCTATAAGCGATAGTTGTCTACGGTAAGTCTGCTCCCTTCCGGGCCTCGACCGGTTTCCGCAGTTAAGATAGAAAACAAGCTCTCCAGCAAGCATTCATATCAACACCATCCAAACAGGACGGGGCTTCTACGTTGAGATCACAGGTTTGAAAATGATCAGGACATCTTCTATTGGCTTCGTCCCCCGCATATCGGCGATATCGGGTAACAGGTAACGCCGAACTACCCGGACTAGCCCGCCACCCTTAGATATGCATTACAGGTAATAAAAGTATTCCTGTTAGCCTGCCAAGACACTGATAAAATGGTTAGATGGTTACATAAGTGAGGAAGTTATTATATAATATATTCCTTAAATTTGAAAGTAAAAGGTGATATAAATGGATGAATTAATAGGATTTGTAACAGGAAACAACAATAGACAAAAGTTATTGGCATTGCTTGGTTCAAAAGGCGAACTTGATGCTGCAAGAATTGCAAAGACTATGCATCTGGTGCCTTTAACAGTGGATGGCATTCTGGCAAAATTGCTGGAAAAAGAATTAATTGAGAAAACAGGCGAATTGTACAAGTTGACTGAAATTGGGAATGCAGTAGAGAGACAGGTTCACAACATGTGAATCTCATCCCTTTTTTATAGCATATATCTATAAAAGTGTATTACGGGTTCGACCGAATGGAAATTTTTCTCATAGTATAAAACCATCATCTGTTATGGAATATTCTCTTATTCCATTGTCGTATTTTGTTCCTCTTGATTTTAGTATGTAGGTATATCTTCTGAGTTTGTTTTCAGATTGAACCTGTTTTAAGATTACGACGGAATCCATAATAAAAGAGGCATCCGGGTTTATGATCGTGTCTTTATCATTTGAGACAAACTCGGTCGTGAAAACAGATGTAATACTGTTACTTTTTAGATAATCTGTGAGCGAGTGCAGGTATCCTCGAATCTGAAGAGGATCGGGTAATGTAATTTCAAGGTTTACAATACCATCAAAAAATACGCGTTTTACACCCATACTTTCCACATATCTTTTAATGCGCATAGCATGTTCTGACGGACATACGTTATCCGGTTCAGAATAGATAATTTTCAATAATCCACTGTCAATGTATTTTGCAAGGTCAAATCCAAATTGATTCGCCTCTATAATCAGTTGTTCGGGTCGTTCTTCAAATGTTACAATAATACATGGTTCGTTATCTAAAAGTCCTATGTTTATGAACTGTAATCCAAAAATTGTTTTTCCTGTCCCCGATCCACCTGCGACCAACATGGTGCTGTTTTCCATCATGCCACCATTTAACATTTTATCAAGTCCATCGGTACCGGATTTAATTTTGTTATCCGAAAAAACGATATCTTTTATAGATTTTAGGTGTGGATACACTGTAATACCTTCGGAAGTCAATCCACAACGATATTTACGTGAGATATATCTTGATCTAACTTTTTGGTCCACTCCTCGCATTTTAAGAACTTGTAAATAATTATTAGTACGATATCCAACATCTTCTCTTGACAAATAGATAATGCCATCGGCGAGATGACTGATCACAGAGTTATGAATTTCATTAATAAGTAGTTCTCCTGTAAGAACAACAAGTGAATTCCATTCCTGTACCATGGAATCGAATGTATAGATGAAACGTCTTTTTTCCTGTTCAACAAAACCAAAACCAAGGGGCGTAATTGGATCGATCACCACACGGTCAGGGTTTGCAGAAGCAATAACGTTCCCCATGTCTATCAATGTGGTCAATGGATCTTTTTCAGCCACCGGTCGATTGATCTCATGGATCTGGACCGATTCATCGAAATATTCGAATGTAGAAAGAAACTTCTTTAATTTATCAGGTGCTTCTGTTGTCAAAGGAATATAAAGAGTCTTCTCACCCTGTTTCGCAGCATTTGACAGCATTTGAAGTGCCATTGTTGTTTTTCCAACACCGGCAGTACCTGCAATAAGTATGGTTGACGGAGTTTTAAAACCACCTAATATGTCATCCAAATTATTGATGCCGCATGGTATGTCCCGCAGTTCATCCATTTGACTCTTAATAATATATGTACAAAGGTATTACTTATACTTTCGTAAAAATGATATTATCATATGAGAATATCCAATTACCCCTCAAAACTTCCATTTCTAATTTGATAAGCATCGCC
>JAMJFS010000030.1 GCA_023544565.1 Methanosarcinaceae archaeon | reverse complement strand
TCGGTTTATGTGCCTTCTAAAAAGTAAACTGTTTATAGGGTGGCTGAATAGTAACACTATTATTTTGCAGGTTTTTTGAATACAGATAAACAATACTCATCGCCTTGTGCCATATTTTTTATTGTTTCGAACTCGACAGGTTTGCCGTATATTGCTTCAAATATTCCAAGTTTCATACCTTTACAAACATTACAGGCAATCGGTTGTTCTTTAACGAAATCAATATGTGGGCATTTAGTCACCTTCATGGAATAGTTGGAATCAGAATCAAGAATTGTTTCTCCTTCGTAAATATATCCAACACGTTCAAGCACACGGTAACAATAATTAAATAATGCTGAATAATTATTTTGTTCTGCAAGTGCCCTGATCTCATCTGTCGGTTTTAGTTTGCAATCAGATTGGGAAAGTGCTACTAAAAACGATTCCTTAGAGCATTCACGAAGCAACATAATGGCCGCATTTTCACCAACGATCTCAGTCATTTTTTTAGGGAATCCCCCGAAAAGATTAATGTGTAAAAGGTCTGCAACATCATCAAGTCCTGTTTTTTTACCCATTTATAATTCACCTCATTGAAAAAATTATAAATATATTTGCACAACATATTTAAGATGATTACTTTTTTGTATATACACATTAAAAGTTAAGTTATAAATAGATATTCATTTAAAAATGTTTAAGTGTTTGAATTTTCGGTATCAACATAATACATCAAAGATTATTGTTTAAGTTTTTAACCATATCCAATAACCCATCTTTAATTGCCCTCATGGATTCAACAGCCACGCCCCCAACGTCAATAGGTGCTAATCCTTCCAGATCTGCACGTACAAGTTCTGCGTCATATGAGATCTCACCCAACACAGGTATGTCCAGTTCTTCAAGATGCGCTAAAACCTGTTCTGATGAACCTTTATTAACAACTGCAACAAAATGTTTGACCCCAATACCGCTCGCAAGGTCCTTTATACGCGCCGCTGTTTCGATCGAACGCATGCCAGGCTCTACGACAATGATCATAAGATCAATGCCACGTGTAGTGCCGCGCCCGAGATGCTCGATACCCGCTTCCATATCAAGGATCACAGCACTGTTATCTTTCAGTACAACATGACGCAAAAGCGCGCGCAAAAACGCAGAGGCAGGACACATACATCCGCTTCCCCCATTTTCGATCGTGCCCATGACAAGCATTTTAACACCATCGGGACCAACGACCCCGAATTTCTCGACAATGTCATCTACCTTTGGATTGAATTTAAAAACGCCACCTTCGGCCCCTGCACGCTCATCGATCATCTCCTTATAATCAGTAAGCGGGCGCGGAGGATTATTGATGCCAAGAGCTGAGGCGAGATTCATATCTGCATCCGCATCGATTGCAAGCACATCATATCCATCACGCGCAAGCATCCTTGCAAGAGTTCCGGAAAATGTGGTTTTACCCACACCACCCTTTCCTGTAACTGCTATTTTAAGTATGGATCTCACCCCATATATCGTATAACCTATTAATATGCAACATCGATATATTGAATGGTTTAACCTATAATTATTCTATCGTTTTGATCAGTTCCAGAATATCCTGAATTTTGGCATTGCCAACTCAATGTTAAAGAGAACCATAATTATGCCCCTCACTTTGCTGCGATTGGGTGTGCCGTTGCAACGTTTGACTTTATAATAGATACTCATTGATCGTATGTGCTGCCAACTTTCCTGCACCCATTGCACTGATAACGGTAGCCGCACCTGTGACAACATCTCCGCCTGCGCAAACGCCATCGATCGATGTCATACCTGCCTCGTCAACAATGATGGTCCCCCATTTGGATTTATTCAACCCTGCGGCTCCTTCGAATACCAATGGATTTGGCGATGTACCGATTGCCATAATTACAATGTCCGCATCAACTACGTGCTCGGAACCCTCGATCACCCGGGGTCTCCTGCGACCTGATTCATCAGGCTCGCCAAGTTCCATTTTGACACATTCCGCACCTGTGACCATCAGGTTCTCATCACCCAGTATCTTCACCGGATTTGTAAGCAACCGAAATACGATGCCTTCCTCTTTTGCGTGATCGATCTCTTCACGTCTTGCGGGCAGTTCCTCGTCACTGCGGCGATACACGATACTTACTTCATCCGCACCAAGCCTGAGCGCACATCGTGCGGCATCCATGGCAACATTTCCGCCACCCACAACGATCACATTCTTTCCTTTCTTTATAGGGGTGTCATATTGCGGGAAATGGTATGCCTTCATGAGATTCACACGTGTCAAGAACTCATTCGCGGAATAAACGCCATTGAGATTCTCCCCATCGATCCCCATGAAATTTGGCAAACCTGCACCGGTTCCAAGGAAAATTGCATCGAACTCATTTTTCATTTCATCAATGGTCTTGATCTTTCCGATGACGTAACCGGATTTCAGTTCAACACCAAGTTGTACGATATAATCCACTTCTTCCGCAACTATATCTTTAGGAAGCCGAAACTCAGGAATACCATAGATCAGCACCCCACCAGCAGAATGCAATGCCTCGAACATCGTAACTTCGTGTCCTGCCTTTGCAAGATCCGATGCAGCCGCAAGTCCGGCAGGTCCTGACCCTACAACAGCTATATGCTTGCCTGTGGATGTTGCACGATGTGGTGCCTTAACACCTTTTCCGCGCTCATAATCTGCACAGAATCGCTCAAGTCGTCCGATCGCAACAGGCCCTTCCTTTTTGCCAAGGATGCAATACATTTCGCACTGTGTTTCCTGTGGGCAAACACGCCCACAAACGGCAGGCAAACTGTTTGTTTCCTTGATCTTATCAATAGCACCATCAAAATCAGACGTTTTCATGCTTTTGATAAATGCCGGAATATCGATATTCACAGGGCATCCTTTGACACACTGCGGTTTTTTACACTCGATACAACGTTCGGCTTCAGCAACTGCCTGTTCCTGCGTATACCCCAATGCAACCTCTTTGAAATTGTGTGCTCGCTCGTCAGCCGGTTGAACTGGCATTGGTTGTCTTACTGACATGTGCATCCACCCCCGCAACCTGTTTCGCTTTCACATTCCTTTTCATAAGCCTCAACTGCATTCGCCTCTTCAGGACGATAAAGCCCAAGACGACTCATCATAAGATTGAAATCAACTTTACGTGCATCGAACTCTGGTCCGTCAACACATGCGAATTTTGTCTCGCCATCAACCAGTACTCTGCATCCGCCACACATTCCCGTGCCATCTACCATGACCGGATTCAGACTTACAAGAGTCTCAACATCAAAAGGCGCAACAACACCCGCAACAGCGCGCATCATAACAGGAGGACCGATCGCAACGATCCTGTCAATCGCTTCGTCGCCTTCCAAAAGTTTCAGTACTATTTGTGTAACAAAACCGTGATGTCCTTTTGAACCGTCATCTGTTGTGATGTAAAGTTCATCACTCTCAGCCCGCATTTCGTCTTCGAGTATAAGGAGATCTTTACTTCTTGCACCTATAATGGAAATGACCTTGTTTCCTGCTTTTCGGTATGCTCTTGCCTGAGGATAAATTGGGGCAACACCGACGCCGCCACCAACCAGCACGACCGTACCTATTTTTTCAATTTCAGACGGTTGGCCGAGGGGCCCAACAAAGTCCTGCAATTTGTCATCTATAGTGAGTTTTGCAAGGTGTTTTGTGGTCTTCCCCATCTCCTGGAAGATGATGGTCACGTAACCTTCATCAGCGTTAAAATCTGCAATCGTTAGTGGGATGCGCTCGCCGGTCTCATCGATTCTGAGGATAATGAACTGCCCGGCCTTTGCTGCTTTCGCCACATCCGGAGCCTCAATCTTCATAAGGTGTACAGTAGGCACCATTTCATATTTTTCGAGTATATTGTATGTCATGTGATCACATTGGAATTTTGTTGAAACTATTATGTATTTATTATGCTTGATTTTAGCCTCTACGATTGTAGTTATGCTACTTAAATTATACTTTTAACTCAAAAATTCTATCATCTTTGGATGTAATTTAAATTTTAGAATAATTGAGTTGCCAATCTCTTATATACATCAATACAAGTATATTTGTAAACACATTATAATTAATGAAGTGCGCAAAACTTCCTACATCCACCCTACCGGGCACGAGCGTACCCCAAAGATACTGTTCGCCATAACTTACTGCATAACCTACAAACAGGTAGGCGATCAGGACCACTGACATGTCAAGGAACTTAAACGACATGTGAGCCGCCACATTCTTTCGCCTGATCTGTCTGATCTCAAGCAGTACAAAACCTGCTTTCATAAAAAACGTACATGAAATTCTTCGAATAGCATGCACAAAAATATGAAAGTACCCCTTGCATAACCTTTTTTTGTTATTACTCCAACTATTCTTTGGGCAGGATAAGTTGTCTTGTTTTTGTTTATATGGTGTAGCATTGTGGTACAGAGTGTTTAATATGTTCATGATAAAAACGATTCACCTCACGCGCGTAGCGCGCATTGCCCTGCATACACATCGAATTTTCAATCGCCATCTGCACATTCCACAAGTTTCAATAAATGTTTTGCTAACTATTTATTTAATTCAAATTGGCATAGATGGAACGTGCCGCATGCAGGCGGTCGCACTGTTTTTGGTTTCAAATCGAATCATTTAATTTGCGAAGTCATTTTAAAACAGCTATATAAATACGTTGTCTTTATTTCGGTTCTTCGAACCGTTGAAAAAACATCCTTGGAGATTGTTGTTTTATTCACAATAGTTATCGCAAAATGTTAAGATTGAGGGTACTTTCATGCTAAATATGAGCACTGCCGCCCACATAAAAAAATATACATTCAGACCATCAGTTGATACATATTCCACAACAACACCTCATATTTAATTTTAGTTTACATTTGATCTATATTTACTGTACTGTTTTTACTTGCTTTTAAAAGCAGATTTTATTCAACTTATACCATTTTTGATAGGTCCAATCATATCAAGCAAACGGCACCCTTCTTCCGTTGTTATAATATAAAAAATTATTTATAAGACGTGGTAAAGTACATGACACAAGCAAATATTTAATACATTAATAAGATGTAAAATAAACATTCATGACCCGCCGGGACACCCACGGGCAATAAAATGAGGGTATTTTCATACCAAACATCAGAGGAAATAACATTGCACAAAAACAATTCCAACATTCAGTTCACATCATCTAAGATCGAAGATTTGATGTTCAAAACAACATTTGACCCCAATACAGGAAAAGGTGACGTCATCGTTAACGTTTCGTTTATTGATGAAAAATCCAGGGATGAAGTATTCAATATATTTAAAATGGTACTTACAAGTGGTTTGTCCGTAACTCCCTATGTTAAAATTTTGAATCAAGGTGATCTGATCGGAGAAACAGTAATTGAAAAAGGAAAGATTGGGATTGCAACGGTATGCAGTATTACGATCGATGGCGTTTTGCTGAAAGCCGGAATTCCGATAAAACCGAAACTTGGTGGGATCGTACAGATAAGGGACGGCAAACCTGTAAGATTTACTGATGTTTTAACCTATGCAAGTACTACAATTGACCCACTTGAAGTTCTGATGTCACAGAAATTGACATCAATTACCCATGTAATCAGAACAAGTAACGGAAACATTCTGGCAAATTTACGAGAAGGACCAATGGCAGCCAGAGATGATATTGAACATATCCTTTCGGACCTAGTAGATGTCGGCTTTAGCGGGATTTTAGAAGTCAGCGAACCCAATACGAGCATTCTGGATGTGCCGGTTGAGCGAGACCACCTCGGGATCGTAGTTATTGGGGGCACAAATCCAATGGCAGCCGTGCAGGAATCAGGAATTTCCATCCATACAAATGCAATGTCCACTCTCATCGATATTAGTGAACTGATCCATATTGACGAAGTGGCATAACACAATTATACCTAAAAACGACACAACCAAAAATGACAAACCCACAAATTGAACGCAAACTCATTGAAATAATGAGAGTTATAACCGAAGGTGACAAGCCCATCGGTGCAAGGAACATCGCTGATGAACTTAATGAGCGTGGATATGGCATAGGTGAACGTGCCGTTCGTTATCATTTGAGGATACTTGATGAACGTGGACTCACAAAAAAACACGGGTATGCCGGACGAACTGTCACAGAGTTGGGTAAAAAAGAACTAAAAGAAGCACTTATAGGGGACCGACTTGGATTTGTGATCACACGCATCGAAGACCTGATATACAAAACCGATTACAACCTTGAATCAAAAAGCGGAAACGTTATTGTGAATTTATCCAACATAGACAAAAACGACTTTGATGATGTGGTGGAGATCATGCGATACGCATCAAAGGGAGGTGCAATAATCAGCCCTCGTGTCCGAATTTTTGAAGAAGATGAGGACTCTGACATCTACGTCCCAAAAGGAAAGATTGCGATAGCAACGGTATGCAGCATAACATTTGATGGTCTTTTGCTCAAAAGTGGCATTCCGGTAAAGCCTGCCTACGGTGGAATCTTGGAATTGAAAGATCATGAACCTACCAGATTCACAGATCTTATATCATACAATGGTACATCGATCGATCCAATTAAGATATTCATGAGCAGGCATTCAACATCCGTTCTTGACGTATTGGAAACTGGAACCGGCAAGATGCTTGCTAACATGCGCCAGATCCCTGCATCTGCTGTTGAAAAAGCCAATGAAGTTTTGGAACTTGCAAAATTATCCGGCATAAACGGTGCAATTAAAATAGGCAATGAAGGAGAAGCACTCTTTGGTGCACCGGTTGATGCAGGCAGATCAGGCATCCCTGTTTTAGTTGGCGTAAATGCCATCGCTGCCGTTGAAGAAACGGGAATTGAAGTTAACACTTATCCGGTATCAACTGTGATGGAATACAGCACGATGTCAGAGATATAATTTTAATTTAAGTCGAAAAATATTTAATTATTATTTATCTTGGCTTTCAAAGATAAACAAGAAAATGCTCACTTAGTTCGCATTTTTTGTGTATTATTGGGATGATTTTCTATCGGTATATGGTATGGAAATGTAAACATCCTGGATTGAATTTAGGGCAACTTGTGGAAGAGTTGAGGGGCATTCGTCTTGCTCTTGTATAGAAAAAATCGAGCAAAAAAGTAGAAATTGTGGTTGAAGAGATGGATGCAAAGCAAGCCAGACTATTTTCTTTGTTTGATCTGGGGGAATTTATGAGAAATTAAGCAAATCAGTAGCAATAGGGTTTATGTTTTGATAGGAACTACAATTATGTGGCCGGAATCTACTGTTTTTAATAAAATCTTTGAAAGTCAAGTCTATGAATGAACATAGATTTACATGAAGCATCAATATATTTAAATAACTTATCATAAGTTGTCATAATACCATTTTGTAGATTAGCACAAAATGAGCAATAAAGAGAACAAGAGACACCATGATGATATTACAAAATCCACAACGACAAAAACCTAATATCAGCAAGACCGCATGGATACCTGAAACTGCAGTCATTGTCGGGAATGTGACTATAGAAGATGATGTGTTCGTCGCCCCAAATGCAGTGATCAGGGCAGATGAATCTGGCTCATCCATTGTTATTGGACAAGGTTGCAACGTGCAAGATAATGTGGTGATACATGCCATGTCAAATTCAAAAGTTGTAATCGGTAACTCAACATCCCTTGCACATGGATGTATTGTACACGGACCCTGCCGGATAGGTGAAGGATGCTTTATTGGTTTTGGGGCTGTGATCTTTGACTGCGAAATCGGCAATGATACATTGATACTTCACAATTCTACAGTCCGAGGGGTTACAATACTTTCTGGAAAGGTTGTACCTGATGGTTCCACCATTGTAAAGCAGGATGATATGGAAGTGATTGAAGATATCACACCTGATCTGGTTGAATTTAAAAGAACGGTCATCAATGCCAATATGGAACTTCTGAAAGGTTACAGGAAACTGACAAAGGATGAATAAAAACAATGAATATAACATGACATTTGTTATCCATAAGACAGGAGTGATGTTTTTTCGAACTTCTGGCAAAGCATACCACTGCAAGTAATAGAGAGGGAGTTGCAGGTAAAAGAGGTAAAAATATTCCAATGAGACCCAGACCTGTAAATACAAATTCTGCAATTATTAATATTCCTCTGTTTAATCTCTCAGACGCAAAATCAGTCATATCAAAACAATCACGTTGCACTTCGTCGTCCTTTATGGATTCACCATTTCTGTTTTACCTTTCACCTGATATTGATTTAATTATTCACACCACTGCTAAGATGCAAACCGACCACACCAATAATGACCAATCCCAGTGATATTATCTTTAATACACTTACAGGCTCCTTGAACCATAATATTCCAACTGTCGCTATAAACACCGTCCCCATACCTGCCCATATTGCATACGCAATGCTAACATCAATTTTTTTAAGTGCAAGGGTTAATAAACCAAAACTGAGCACATAAAATACGACCATCAGTATAGATGGCAGTGTCTTTGTAAAACTCTCTGATAATTTCATGAAAGTGGTGCCTGAAACTTCAAAAATTATTGCCATAAATAGATAGAACCAACTCGTAAATAACACCTCATTACAATTTCATTAAACATCAGGATACTTGAACTCCCGCACATCTGCGAACCATGTTTTAGTCATTAATGAATCTTGCAACTATAAATATTTCTCATCAAGTTCTTTTAAAACATCCTTTCCCTTGCCAGTCAAAACGTACTTTTTCCATGTTGTCTTTTCTGGAGTTAAACACTCGATCAAGTCTTTATCTGCAAGTTCCTTGAGAGCACGGCTGATATTTTGCGTTGATCTGCTGGTCTCATGAGCAATATCAGAAGCCTTAGCCACAGTGTGTCCTTTCATGGTTTCCATAAGTACAAGGCGACGGTCAACACTTATCACCCATTTTACCAGTTCATTCATTGAATTTTCAGACTTTTTTTTCATCGTGATATCCCTGAAATATAAGTGCTAATATTTAAATTTGAACTAAAATTCCACTTATTATCCCAATTTTATAAAATATAGGTTCAAGTTTAAATAATTCGTAACTATTCAGCCACCCCCTAGGAGGGATGACGATAACGAAATGTCGTTTATTTTCACGTATGCCCATCAATTATAATTTATTTTATACTCAATCTATTGCACTCGATTTCACTGAGGTTAAACAAATGCGTACCATTAGATGATATATAATAATTTATCCTACAGATAACGTTTATGCATGCCTGAATAGTTTAAATAATTCATTATATATTCTAATGACATGACCAGATAGTATTTGAAGAAATAATATTATACAAGATTACAATCAAAAAAATCAATTATTGCTATTGCTGAAGAAGGAGACAATTAATGGAAATACAACTACTAAACGACATAATCATCATATTTGGAATGGCAATAGCCATTCTTTTCATTTCCCATAAACTTCGTGTGCCATCAATTGTAGGTCTTTTGCTAACAGGCATGATCGCAGGCCCTTATTGTCTGGCAGTGCTGGGCAGTGTTGCTGAAATTGAAATATTGGCAGAGATCGGAATTGTGTTGCTTCTTTTCACGATTGGAATGGAGTTGTCACTCAAAGATATGTGGGAAATAAAAAAAGCGGTCTTTCTTGGAGGAACGGTACAGGTATTAGTCACATTACTGGCAGCTGCGTTTATCGCCACATATCTCGGACAAAGTCCAGGCGAATCTATTTTCATCGGATTTCTACTCGCTCTTAGCAGTACAGCCATTGTCCTCAAACTCCTTCAGGAACGAGCCGAAATAGATAGTCCACATGGACGAGTAACACTTGCTATCCTAATCTTTCAGGATATCATTATAGTCCCAATGATACTTGTCACCCCATTACTTAAAGGGGCATCAGGAAACGGCGGAGAATCGCCATTCATTATGCTTGCCATGGCCATCTTACTGGTCTTTATAGTAATAGCAGGTGCAAGATGGATCGTTCCACAACTACTATACCAAATTGTCAAGACACGCAACAGCGAACTTTTCTTACTTAGCATCATCGTAATCTGTTTTTCAGTTGCTTTATTTACATACAGTACAGGACTCTCCCTTGCTCTTGGTGCATTTTTGGCAGGGCTGATTATATCTGAATCAGAGTACGGCCATCAGGCAATTGGAAATATCCTTCCATTTCGTGATATATTCATGAGTTTCTTTTTCATTTCAATAGGCATGCTATTGGACATAAATTTCCTTTTTCAGCAACCTGTACTTATTGTCCTTATAGCATTGGGAGTAATTTCATTAAAAACGATCATCTCAGGACTTGCAACTGTTGTACTGGGGTATCCGCTCAGGACTACCATAATGGTAAGTCTGGCACTTGTACAGGTTGGAGAATTCTCATTCATTCTTTCAAAATTCGGCATTGAATATGGATTACTGACATGGGAAACATACCAACTCTTCCTTTCGGTATCTGTTGCTACAATGGCAGCTACACCATTTATTATACATGCATCACCCCATATTGCAGATTCTGTTATGCGACTGCCGCTACCAAAAAGAATGATATCCGGTCTTTATCCTGTAAAAATGAACGGGCAAACTGATAAGATACAACTCAAAGATCATCTTATTATTGTCGGTTTTGGAATAAACGGACGGAATGTAGCGCGAGCTGCACTTGTTGCGGGCATACCGTATGTCATCATTGAAACGAATCCTGATACTGTCTTAAAAGAAAGATCAAAGGATGAATTGATCTACTATGGAGATGCGATACAGGAGGCAGTTCTTAAACACATGAACATAAAGGATGCAAGGGTTATGGTGCTTGGTATTTCCGATCCTGTGGCAACCAGAAGGATAATATCGACTGCCCGCAGGCTAAGCCAAAAACTTCACATTATCACACGAACCCAATACCTTCAGGAGATGGGACCACTATATGAACTTGGAGCAGATGAAGTTGTTCCACAGGAGTTCGAGACATCTGTTGAGATCTTTGTACGTGTCCTTAAGAAATATCTCATACCAAAAGATATCATCGAGACTTTCATGGCTGAGGTGCGGGCTGATGGCTATGAGATGTTCCGCAATTTGTCCAGAGAATCGAGTGATTTCTGTGACCTGAAATTGAATTTATCTGATCTTGATGTGAGTACGATCAGGGTTGAAAAAGGCTCGTATGTTTCCGGCAAGACGCTATCACAGATTGAACTCAGGAAAAAACACGGTGTAACATTGATAGCATCATGTCGCGGAGGGCAGACTTCATCCAATCCTGATGCAAGTATAAGGCTTTGCCCGGATGATGTGCTTGTTCTTCTCGGAACACCGAATAAGATCGCTAAGGTGATGGGGTTGTTTGTTGGAAATGATAAGGGTGATGTGCATTTGTGATGATGCTCAGTTAATCTTTGTTGGATCTGGGGGAATTTATGAGAAATTAAGCAAATCGGTAGCAATAGTGTTTATGTTTTGATAGGGACTACAATTATGTAGTCGGGAACTACTGTTTTTAATAACATCTTTGAAAGTCAAGTTTAAAAATAGAAAAGAACCACTCAAACTCCACAGGATCTGAGTGGTTTATATCGCAATTTAAAAAAACCGCAACGTCTCACACGACATCGCGATGATATTCCTGTACCGACTTGATGCCGATACGCCCTTCTTTTGCAGCCCTGATACCTTTTGCTGCAGCCAGTCCGGCTGCTGTTGTGGTGTAATATGGAATATTGTACTTGATGGCAGACTTGCGTATGTAACTGTCATCATAAGCACCTTCCTTGCCCACAGGTGTATTGAGAACAAACTGGATCTCGCTGTTGTGCATGGCATCAACAATATTCGGGCGACCTTCGTGGAGTTTCTTAATAGATTCACACTCGATCCCCTTATCGATTAAGAATCTTGCTGTGCCACCTGTGGAGATTACCTTAAAGCCCATTGATGAAAGTTCCTGTGCCACCGTAAGTGCGCGGGACCTGTCACCTTTTGCAACTGTAATGAGTGCCGTGCCCTTAAGAGGAGGTGGGGAACCTGCAGCAACCTGTGCCTTGAAGAAGGCTGCCTCAAAAGAATCAGCCATGCCAAGCACTTCACCTGTCGAGCGCATCTCGGGACCCAACACAGGATCAACCTCAGGGAACATGTTGAATGGGAATGTGGTTTCCTTGACTCCAAAGTGTGGATACTTGCGCTGATGAGTGTCCATGTCCTTCAGTTTGCCGCCCATTATGACCTCTGTAGCGATGCGTGCCATAGACACACCGGTCACCTTGGACACCAATGGAACCGTTCTGGATGCCCGCGGGTTCGCTTCGAGGATATACACCGTTCCATCCTTGATAGCGTACTGGATGTTCATCAGTCCCACAACCTTAAGTTCGGTTGCGATACGGCGTGTGTATTCATTGAGAGTATTCATCTGTTCTTCAGATATACTGACGGGTGGCAAAACACAGGCACTGTCGCCTGAATGGATGCCGGCCTGCTCAATGTGTTCCATTATTGAAGGAACATATACATCTTCACCATCAGAGATAGCGTCAACCTCACACTCCAGTGCATCCTCAAGGAATTTGTCTATGAGCATTGGTTTTTCGGGTGTGATCTCAATCGCACCTGCAACGTATTTTGTAAGCATTTCATCATCGTAGACGATCTCCATGCCCCTGCCTCCAAGAACATATGAAGGACGAACCATAACCGGATACCCAATACGTCCGGCTGCGTCCAGTGCTTCCTCCAATGTCGTTGCTATCCCAGGATCAGGCATTGGTATATCCAGTTTCCTGATGATATCAGCAAACAACTCACGATCCTCTGCAAGATCAATGCTCCTGACAGAAGTACCAAGTATTTTCACACCTGCTGCTTCAAGTTCTGCAGCAATGTTGAGCGGGGTCTGACCGCCGAATTGTACGATAGCACCCTCAGGCTTTTCCTTTTCGTAAATGCTCAACACGTCTTCAACAGTGATAGGCTCAAAGTAAAGTTTGTCAGATGTATCGTAATCTGTTGACACCGTTTCAGGATTGCAGTTGACCATTATGGACTCATAGCCAAGGTCTTTCAACATAAAGGCAGCGTGAACACAGGTGTAATCAAACTCAATACCCTGTCCGATCCTGTTCGGCCCTCCACCGACGATCATGATCTTCCTGTTGTTGGATACAGGAACTTCATCATCTGCATTGTATGTAGAATAATAGTATGCTGCATCCTCAGCACCACTGACCGGTACGATGTTCCATGCCTGTTTCAATCCAAGGGAAAGGCGTTGCTCCCGTATCGTCTTTTCCGGCACATCAAGGATCTTGGCCAGATACTTGTCTGAGAATCCATCCTTCTTTGCCTGAATGAGAAGATCGCCGGGGACTTTGCCGCCTTTGTGTTTGAGCACTTCCTCTTCAAGTTCCACAAGTTCCTTCATTTGCTGTAAGAACCAGTGCTTGATATGAGTTGTCTCAAACAATTCATCTATTGACATCCCTTTTCGCAGGGTTTCGTATATGATGAACTGGCGCATGGATGAAGGCTCGACCAGAAGTTTTCGCAATTCATCAAGTGGAAGTTCGTTGTAGTTCATGGCAAATCCAAGCCCGTAACGTCCTGTTTCCAGTGAACGGATGGCTTTTTGAAATGCTTCCTTGTAATTCTTGCCTATGCTCATTGCCTCGCCGACAGCGCGCATCTGTGTGCCAAGCTGGTCGATTGCACCAGGGAATTTCTCAAATGCCCAGCGTGCGAATTTTATGACAACATAGTCGCCCGATGGCGTGTATTTTTCAAGTGTACCGTCTCGCCAGTATGGGATGTCCTCCAACAACAAGCCGCCTGCGAGTTTGGCAGACACAAGTGCGATAGGGAATCCTGTTGCTTTGGACGCAAGTGCCGATGAACGTGATGTGCGTGGATTGATCTCAATTACAACCACACGCCCCGTTTCCGGATCATGTGCAAATTGTACATTAGTACCACCGGTCACACCTATTGCATCAACTATACTGTATGAATAGTCCTGCAGGCGGTCCTGAAGTGCCTTATCTATTGTTAGCATTGGGGCGGAACAGAAACTATCTCCTGTGTGTACGCCCATTGCATCAATATTTTCAATGAAACAGACCGTGATCTTGTTACCATTCGCATCCCGCACGACCTCCAATTCGAGTTCTTCCCAGCCGAGCACGGATTCTTCCACAAGGATCTGTCCGATGTGGCTCGCAGCAATACCTCGTGCGGCGATGGAACGGAGTTCATCAACATTGTAAGCAAATCCGCCGCCTGTACCGCCCATGGTATATGCAGGCCGGATAACCACAGGGTAGCCAATTTCCTTTGCGATCTTCTCTGCTCCTTCAACACTGAAGGTTGCTTCACTGCGTGCAGTCCCAACACCAACGCTGTCCATTGTCTCTTTAAAAGTAGTACGATCCTCGCCTCTCTTGATCGCATCGACCTGCACACCGATGATCTCTACTCCGTATTTTTTCAAGATCCCTTTTTCATCAAGCTCAAAGGATAGGTTCAGCGCTTTTTGGCCACCAAGGTTTGGCAGTAATGCATCAGGACGCTCTTTTTCTATGATCTTCTCTAAGGTTTCGATGTTCAACGGCTCGATATAAGTAGTGTCTGCAAGACCTGGATCGGTCATGATGGTTGCAGGGTTTGAATTTACGAGCACGATCTCATAACCAAGCTGGCGCAGTGCTTTGCAGGCCTGTGTGCCAGAATAGTCAAATTCTGCGGCCTGGCCGATTAATATCGGACCGGACCCTATAATTAGTACTTTGTGAATGTCCTCTCGCTTTTGCATGTCTTCACCTTCTCTTGAATATGCATCATTGTTTAAGTTGTTTTTGATATAGAATCCCTGATTTTAGGTTTATAGTTATTTTGCCACTTTGTGTGTTCTATTTAAGTCTTTATTTTTTGAATTTCCCCCTATCACGCCCCTAAAATTCCAATATCCAGCATTAGAGATAGTAAAATAGCGACAATTGAAAGTATAAATATCGCAAGATAGTTCAAACGCTCTTTTGATACTGAAAGACTCCACATGATATAATCGAGTCCATCAAAATCTTCCTCAGTCAGAGGTTGGCGCATTTCTATTTTTTCAAGCAACCTCAGGTTTTTGATAACATTATATCTGCGTTTGGCAACATCGTACCTGTGAGCGAAAAAGATCAGGTATCCGATCACACCCATGTACCACATGAGATTTGAGAGCAGACTGCTGTAATGGTCTGTAATGAGTATTGCCCTAAGGAAAATAGCAGAAATTATCCCGATCCAAAAGTACAATTTTATATTTGTTACACTGTACCCTTTTGGAATCCTTACATTTGCTGAACTCGATTCAAACTCTTTCATCGAGGTGGCATAATAGAACTACAACAATATAAAACTGACCGTTTGTTTTATATAGTTGCATAAAGGTAACTGATTGCCTAATGTCCGATGTAGTACATTCACCCAACGTCTAGAATGCAACGCAAAATGGTTGCAGGTGTGCACAATCAAACAATATATATATGCAATGGAGAACGTTGATATATTAAATGTGAAACGGTAAGCATAGGCATGAAATATATAAGTTGTTAATATATTTTGAGCAAAATTTAAATTGGAGGCTAAATTAATGGAAGAACTGAATCTGTTTGAATATGCACAAAAACAATTAGATACTTGTGCAGAAATCTTGGACCTGGATCCTGGTACACATGCGATCCTTAGAGTTCCAATGCGAGAATTGCACATCTCTATCCCAGTTAAGATGGATGATGGTACAACAAAAGTTTTTGAGGGCTTTAGGGTCCAGTACAATGACGCAAGAGGTCCAACAAAGGGTGGAATCAGATTCCATCCTGAAGAGAATGTCAATACCGTGCGAGCACTTTCAGCATGGATGACATGGAAATGTTCACTTCTTAACCTCCCTCTCGGCGGAGCAAAGGGTGGGGTTATCTGCAATCCTAAGGAAATGTCCGAAACTGAATTGGAAAAATTATGCAGAGGATATGCTTACCGCGTGTCATCAATTGTAGGCCCTGACAAAGACGTTCCTGCACCTGATGTTTATACAACCCCTCAGATGATGGCATGGATGATGGATGAATACTCCAGGACAGCAGGAACACATCAGTTCGGTGTCATTACCGGAAAGCCACTCATTGTAGGCGGTTCAGCAGGACGTGGCGACGCGACTGCAAGAGGTGGAATGTTCACGATCCGTGAAGCAGCAAAAGAACTTGGTATTGACCTTGCAACAGCAACCTTTGCAGTCCAGGGTTATGGAAATGCAGGTTCATTTGCAGCAAAACTTACAAAATCAATGTTCGGTTCAAAGGTAGTTGCAATTACTGACAGCAGAGGCGGTATATACAGTGAATATGGCTTAGACCCAGAAGCAGTCAGCGAACACAAGGCAAAGACCGGATCCGTTGTTAACTTCCCAGGTTCTACACCGATCTCAAACAAAGATATACTTGAACTCGATGTTGACGTACTTATCCCCGCAGCTTTGGAAAACGTTATCACGAAAAAGAATGCAGATAAAATCAAGGCAAAGATCATTGCTGAACTTGCAAACGGTCCAACTGCACCTGAAGCAGATGATATCCTGCACAACAATGGTGTTCATGTAATACCTGATTTCCTTTGTAATGCTGGTGGGGTAACTGTCTCATATTTCGAGATGGTACAGAACTTCTACATGTACTACTGGGATGAAGAGCAAGTCCACACACGTCTGGACAAGAAAATGACACCTGCATATCACTCTGTGCTGGAAACTTCAAAAGAGTTCAATATCAATATGCGTGTAGCCGCTTATGTGGTTGCAGTTAGGCGTGTTGTTGAAGCAATGAGTGCACGTGGATGGGTTTAAACCAATAGCCAACATACACTAATAATTTTCTAAAAAACATTCAAAAGGGGTGTCGGACGTTGTACAACTTCTCCGACTCCCTTATTTTTTTAATTGAACGTTTTAATTGAACCAACGCCTATAATTGATATAATAAATATGGTGTCGTTATGAAAATCGCTATACTTGGTGGAACCGGTAACATTGGAAAAGGCTTTGCTTTACGCTTGAGCTATAAGTACGATGTGACCATAGGCTCCCGTAATATTGAAAAAGCTAAAGCATCTGCTGCTGAATATAATGAGATCCTTGAAAAATATGGCAGCGATGACAGGATCGAAGGTACTGATAATAAGACCGCTGCACAAAATGCAGACATTATATTTTTGGCTATTAGATATGAGAACATCCCATCTGTCATTGAATTGATAACCCCTATACTCGATAAACAGATTATCGTCTCGGTTGTTGTTCCAATGGCAAGGGACCGCTGTTACATAAATCCGGATTCATCCACTTTGATGATCGATGTATCTGATAAAGATTATAATGCAAATTATTTCTGTTATTCAACACCAAAGGCCGGAAGTGCAGCACAGGAGATCGCTATGCTTTTGCCAGAAGGTATAGAACTTGTTTCGGCATTCCACAATGTTCCGGCACACACTCTGGCCGATCTTGATAAGGAACTTGATTATGATATTGGGGTATGTGGAAACAGCATGTACTCTAAAAACATCGTATTCGAACTGGCACGTGACATACCAAACCTGCGACCGCTTGACGTGGGGCCTATCGAAACATCATCAATGGTGGAATCACTTACACCACTGGTAATTAACATCGCTTCCAGAAACAAGTTGAAGGATCTCGGCATCAAGTTCGTGTGATCTGATCGATCTTACTGGCATTTTTCTTTTTTTATAGTATATGTTTTATAAACATATAGTTCGAGTCAATCTGAGCGTCAGCGAAGATTTTCTCATTGTATATAATTTACAAAATTACATAGTGCAAGTTAACGTGAGTTAATACAAATAAAGTAAGCATCATCTCATTGATGTGAAAATGCGCCGCCTGCGCCGTATTGTATCGGCATCAAAAATATCTAAATAAATACATCGAATCAATTCTGGGATGGGTACTATTTGTAGAAATGAAAAGTAGTCGGATTTACGTATTTTTACAAAATGTGCACTACCTAAAACGAGATATATTTATAAAAGTAAAACCATCATCAACATAAAATAAACAAATGTGAATTATAACAAATGTGAATTAATTACGCAGGCGATCTAATGAATATCAACACAAAAGAAGATGTACTCAAAACTATCGAAGAACATAATGTTAAATTTATCCGACTTCAGTTCACAGATATACAGGGTGTTGTGAAAGATGTTGAGATACCGGTTACACAGGTTGAAAAAGCACTGGACACAGGTATATCATTTGACGGTTCATCCGTAGAAGGTTTTGTCAGGATCAACGAATCGGATATGGTCCTAAAACCTGATGTTTCATCGTTTGCAATTCTGCCATGGAATAAGGAAAAGGGAGTTGTCGCACGGGTTATATGCGATGTCTACACACCTGATGGAAAACCGTTCAAAGGCGACCCAAGATACGTTCTTAAAAGGGTGTTAAAACAAGCGGAAGAAATGGGATTTACACTCAATGTCGGACCTGAACTGGAATTCTTTTTATTCGAGAGATTGAATGGAAAAGCAACCACAATTCCACACGACTTTGGCAGGTACTTTGAATTTGCACCGGCTGATCTTGCAGAAGACATCAGACGTGATATCGTACTCACACTTACCAGTCTTGGTTTTGATATTGAAGCATCGCATCATGAAGTTGCATTTGGGCAACATGAGATCGATTTTAAATACGGGGATGCCCTCACGACCGCAGACAATGTAATGACTTTCAGATATGTCGCCCGAACCATTGCAAAACTCAATGGTCTTCATGCAACATTTATGCCCAAACCTATTTTTGGCGAGAGCGGCTCAGGTATGCATGTTAACCTATCCCTTTCAAAAATAGATACTGGTGAAAATATATTTTTCGATCCTGATGGTAAAATGCAGATCAGTGATATTGCACGCCATTTTATCGGTGGAGTGTTAAGTCATATAAAATCGATTACTGCGATATCAAACCCACTTGTTAATTCATACAAACGACTTGTACCTGGTTATGAAGCACCGGTCCATATCGCATGGTCGGGAGCGAATAGGAGTTCCTTGATTCGTATACCTGCAGCCCGTGGTAAAAGTACCCGCGTAGAACTTCGAAACCCCGATCCTTCATGCAATCCATACCTCACATTCGCAGCAATTCTTGCAGCCGGAATTGACGGTATTAAGAACAAGACTGACCCGGAGGAGCCGGTTGATGTGAATATATTTGATCTGACTGAAGAAGAGCGTGACAAGATGGGAATTGGCAGTCTGCCAAATACCCTCAAAGATGCCACCTATTATCTTTCCAAAAACGAGGTGCTAAAAGAGGCACTGGGCTCCCACGTACATGATAATGTCCTGCGGCTTGCAAAAGCCGAATGGGATGCATACAGGATCCAGGTGCATGATTGGGAGATCCAGAGATATTTGAATACTGTTTAGATACTGTTCAATCACATCCATATCAAATATGGAAACTAATCTCTCCATACGGGAAGCAAACCTTAGCGATCACCATCCGATATGCAGGTTCATGGAACTTGTGGATGGTAACTTTTTCCACTTAACCGGTAACATTTAGGCAAGTGTTATATGTTTAATCTTCAAATTGTATTACTGTTTTAAGGTGAATGATTATGAGTGACCCGAATGTGTTAAAAATTTTGCAGGATGCAGGTATTGATGTACTTTCCTGCATGCAATGCGGAACTTGTAGCGGAAGCTGCCCGTCAGGTCATTATACAATTCTGAACACACGACGGCTCGTTAGAAAAGCACGCAAGAATAAGGATATGCTGCATGATGATGACCTGTGGATGTGTGCTACCTGTTACAATTGCCAGGAACGCTGCCCGCGCGGGATCAAGATCGTTGATGCCATACTGTCCATCCGTACAATTGCTGTTCACGAAGGGATCATGTTACCAGAGCACCGCGCTGTCAGTCAGTTTATGCTGGAATATGGTCATGCAGTGCCGATCAATGACGCAACGAAAGTGATGCGCGAGGGACTCGGACTGGAATTGCTTCCCGAGACTGTCCACAAGTACCCGGATGCACTGGAAGATGTGAAGACGTTGCTCAGGTCATGTGAGTTTGATAAACTGGTAAAGGATTAGTTGGGGGATATTTACAATGACAAAGTTATCACTTTTCCTTGGTTGTATCATTCCGAATCGCTATCCTGGTATTGAAAAGGCTACAAAATTATGTTTTGAAAAACTGAACATCGATTGTTCTGATCTCTCCGGTGCTTCATGCTGTCCTGCACCCGGTGTTTTCAGGTCGTTCGATAAACCAACATGGCTTGCAATTGCAAGCCGTAACATTGCGCTTTCTGAGGAGATGGGACGCGATGTATTGACGATCTGTAATGGGTGTTATGGTTCTCTTTCTGATGCGAATCATGAACTTAAAGAGGACGCAGAACTTAAAAAGAGTACAAATATCCATCTTGGAAAGATCGATAAAGAGTATAAAGGGACTGTAGATGTACGACACATCGTGGAGTTCCTGTATGATGAGTTTGGACCTGAAAAGATCAAAGAGATGATAGTCAATCCGTTAAACCTCAGGGTTGCTCTTCATTATGGATGCCATCTCGTAAAACCTTCAGCCGACAGGCAACTTGGAAGTGTTGAGCGCCCTACATTCTTTGATGAACTAATTGAAGCCACGGGTGCTGAAAGTGTGAATTATCCCGACAAGATGGCATGCTGTGGCGCAGGCGGAGGTGTGCGCTCAGCGTTGCGTAATAAATCGCTTGAGATGGTAAATCATAAATTGTCCATTATTCAGCATGCTGGTGTGGATTGCATTGTGAATGCGTGTCCGTTTTGTCATTTGCAACTTGACGGGGGACAGGCAGAGATAAAGGAGAAGTTAGGGTTGGAGTATAACATCCCGGTTTTGCATTATACACAGTTACTTGGACTTGCGCTTGGTTTCTCGCCGGAGGAGTTGGGAATCGATCTTAATGTCATAAAGAACGATGAGTTTTTGGGGAAAATGAAAGAGATTAGGCAAGAGTAGAAGTTATACGTAACTGACTCTAATTTTATGATAATTTGATATTCATCGTTACTATTCAGCCACCCTATAAACAGTTTACTTTTTAGAAGGCACATAAACCGA
>JAMJFS010000002.1:43876-90462 GCA_023544565.1 Methanosarcinaceae archaeon | reverse complement strand
CACACTACTTCTTATCTCAACCGAGCTCACTGCGCTTGCCGGAATGACTGATAATAATACAGTCAAGACCATCAACACAGCCAGTGCGATTGTTGTAAATCTTTTCATAAATCTTTTCCTCCGAATTTAATTTTAATATTTTATTTAATTGGTAAATGATAATCGTAAGATAAAACACATCATATGATGCATTCCATCAACCTTCATCAATTGACAATAAAAATTATCGTCCATTGCCGAAGGGGACTTCATCACCCTCTGAATCCCGTCATATTGGATTGCAAGTGTTCTATTAATGAATAGCCTATTAAATCTTTTGTGGTCTAATTGAAGAAGATTATCGCATAGCAGGGGCAAATATCGATGTGATAAACGGTAAATGTCGAACATATATGAGTGGATTATAATATAAATCCGTCAAATTTAGAGTTTTAGTACACATATTGTCGAATTTAGAGTTGAAGATTTAAAAGTGAACAATGGGAAAAAGATGTGTGATTTCAAATTTATTGCCATGGATAGGATGAACTGCCCCTTCCTTACTGCATAACAACAGAAAGATAGTTCACTTCTCAAATATCATCCAGATCAAACACAACAAACCCTTTTTTCCTGAGTGCATCCTTGCCTTCGATCCTTTTTGCAACAAGAGCAAAGTATTCGGTTCGATTATCGTTGTTCCACTGCACAAAATCTGATTTTGCCACAAGATCGTTCAGGATTCCAAATGCGTTCTTTTCACTGAGAGTCTTCCATTTACATTCTACAAAAGCAATATCCTTCGTATCATCGTTCAAGGCAACTATATCGATCTCATACGTGTTCTTCCCCTTTGGAGCATTCTTAATTTTACCCCATTGCCTACCGATCATGTTGAACGAAAATGGTAATTTAATATTTGTATCAGGACTTTTGAACAGGTCTTTAACAATATTTTCAAATTCGGCACCAACAAATGCATCGAAATTATTTTCAATTATTTTGAGCACCTTATCACCATTGCCCGATTCGATATCGCTTTTGTTTGGGTGAACATACCTGAAATAGAATCTGAAAAAATTATCTTTAATGTAGTATCTTGTCTTTTTGCTTCCTATCTTTTCAGTCACAGGGTGTTCCTTTCCTATAAGTTCAAGTTTCATCAGGGTGCCGACATACTTCGGAAGGTCCTTTTGCTGTATCTTCGAGTAATCAGATATCTCAACAAGGCGTGTTCTGCCCCTTGCGATCGCTTCGAATAAGGAGATGTAGAGGTAATATTCCCTCAACTCCTCTTTCAACAATGTCTCTACTTCTTCATGCAGGAACTCACCTTTTGTCAAGATATGTTCATTTATGTTCTCAAATACGTTCTTTTGCGGGTCGAATTCAAGAATATATAATGGAACTCCGCCAAGAATGCTGTAAAATTCAATACCCGTTGCAACATCGATCCCGTCATGGAATTGAGGTATATGGTGTGCTTTCAAAGGTTCAAGCATCCATTGTCCGGTCCGCCTTCCGTAAAGTGGTGATTTTTGGGAGAGTGCCCCCTCCACCATCATAAAAATAGATGAACCACAAAGTATGAGCATTATGTCTTTACCTTTGAGGGATTCATCCCATATTACCTGAAAAACAGAAAGTATTGTATCATCCCGTTCTATTAGATACGAGAATTCATCTATTACAATAATGTATTTTTTATCTGATATATGGCGCAGAAGATATTTCGAAAGGTCGTAGAAACTCTCCACGCGCGGAACAACATCATCGAAATGGTCGGCGGCTTTCTCGGCAAACCGTTCAAGGTTTAACAATGTCCCCCTCTGATCCCCCAAAAAATAAATGGAGTCCTTACCCTTGCAGAACTGCTTTATAAGTTCCGTTTTTCCAACCCGCCTTCTGCCATAAAGGATAATTAATTGAGACTCATATGTGCCATATTTCCTCTCAAGAAATTCAAGTTCTGTTTGTCTATTAATAAACCGGCTCATAAAGATTATCTTGTAAGTCCGGTTATTTATGAATTACGGCACATAAGTACAATTCTCTGCGCATTCAGCGTGCTCTGAGGTGAAATTTTATCCCAGATTCACCGGAATAACTGAATATTAGAACTGCACCCTTCTGCAAATTCAATAAATATATATATACAGCGTATTTATAATATGATTAATAAAATATATGTATCATAACTTCAAACTACAACTGAATACATATTACATAATTAATTTAAATTTACACCATGTATCACATTTAACTATAACACGAGGGTGATCAATAAAATGTTTGACGGAGCAATTTCTGAAGAGATCTCAATGGATGATGCTAATAATAGAGTCAAAACCGGCATATCCGGCTTTGACGAACTCTGCGGAGGAGGACTTATCCGCGATAATACATATCTAATATCAGGGACATCCGGTGCCGGAAAAACCAATTTCTCCATACAATTCATCTACAACGGCATTGTTAACTACGGAGAAAATGGCATCATAGTCGCAACTGAAGAGCGCCCCGATCAAATTAGGGAGAATGTATTACGATTCGGATGGGACCTTCAGGCACTCGAAGATGAAGGTAAACTCGCTATCATAGATGCATGTTCCACAAAAATAGGAATTCCCTCACAGGAAAAATACGTAGATGTCCGCCCATTCGACATGCGCTCCATGATGGACCAGATAATCGCGGCACAAGAAAATATCAATGCAAGTCGTGCACTTGTCGATTCATCCACATCCATAGGCTTTAACCTACAGGACCCCGCAAAGATCAGGGTCGAACTGCTCAAACTCAGCACAACACTTGAAGTGCTGGGGTTAACATCAATGATGACATGTGAAATCATCGATGACACAAAACAATCGCGATTCGGTGTTGAAAATTTCGTCACGGAAGGAACCGTAGTGCTCTACTACAAACGTCATGAGAACGTACGTATGCGTAGCATGGAGATATACAAGATGCGCGGCTCCGACCACAGCAAAAAGATCCACCCGTATGATATCACACCAACAGGATTCGTGATCCATCCGCACGAAGAAGTCTATTCAATGTTCTAAATAAACATTCATGACCCGTCGGGACACCCACGGACAATAAAACGAATGTATTTTCATAACAAAGGGTATTAAACAATACCCGCACCTTTTTTTCAAAGCCGAGGAAATCTTCGCTGACGCTCAGATTGACTCGAACTATATGTTTATAAAACATATACCATAAAAGAATAATTCACAGGTCAGGATACGTCTCTTCTTCCCCACATTCAACGCACTTATAAATCACAAGTTGGCGCCCAAATTGGTCATGTCTTTTCATAGTAGGGAAACGCCATCTATTCATTTTTCCTTCACATAACTTACATCTATAATTCATACTTGATCACCACATTTATTATTGTATATAATTTGTAAAATTGTGTACATCAAGTTAATTCGACCAAAGAAATAATTGTCTTATTAACTACTTTATATTGAATTAATCAATTTATATATTTTGTCCTCACGCGCCGTGAAATACTTTTAATACACTTTCACCCCGCTTACATCAAGTATAATACCATCATTATACATAATATCCACAAAGAGAGCGGAGATCATTAATGGGAATATACACAGTCTCACAACTCAACAACTACATAAAACACCTCCTCACATCAGACCCGCAGATGAACGAAGTGTGGGTGCGCGGAGAAATATCCAACCTGACAAAACACTCATCCGGCCACTATTATTTCACAATAAAAGACCGCGACAGTCAACTAAGTTGTGTCAGTTTCAAGTCAACTAACCGCACACTCAAGTTCGAACCGGAAACCTCAATGAAAGTACTGGTCTTTGGTTCCATAGATGTCTACACAGTGAGGGGACAATACCAAATGCGCGTTTTAGACATGCGTCCGGATGGGGTTGGTGAGTTGTACAAAGCCTTTGAACAACTCAAAAAGAAACTCCAGGACGAAGGACTTTTTGATAAGATACATAAAAAACCCATACCTAAATATCCTAAAAAAATAGGCGTTGTAACCTCCCCTACAGGTGCGGCGATCCATGATATCTTAAACGTGGCAAAACGCAGATGCCCAATGGATATCCTTATCGCACCAACGCTTGTGCAGGGCGAGCGATCAGCCCAGAGTATTGCCGCATCCATCGAAATGCTAAACAAAAACGATGTCGATGTAATAATAGTCGGCAGGGGAGGAGGGTCACTTGAAGACCTCTGGGCATTCAACGAAGAAGTCGTTGCAAGAGCCATATTCAACTCCAAGATCCCAATAATATCTGCCGTGGGTCACGAAACCGACTACACGATCGCAGACTTCACAGCAGACATACGCGCACCGACTCCATCAGCAGCAGCAGAACTGGCTGTGCCAAACCGCATAGAGATACGCAGGCACATAGAATCGCTATCCACCCGCATGAAGCAAACTGCTACACACAGAATCTCAGAACACGTGGCGCATGTCGGTTACCTGCAGCGGCAGATCGAACCTGAGCGGCTGAACGACTTTTTACGACAGAACCAACAGAGAATAGATGAGATCATGTCAAGAATGGAATACAACATTAGAACGATCCTGAATATGAAAGAGTCGCCATTAAAGATCTGCGCAGGGCGGCTTGATGCTATCAGCCCTCTTAAAACGATCAAACGCGGTTACTCGATCACGCTCAAACCGGAAGATCGAAAAGTTGTTGGAAGTATCTCTGATGTGAAGAAAGGAGACGGGCTTGAGATCATCGTAAAGGATGGTCGCATCGAATGTAGCGTGAATAGTACAAAAGAAAATAAGTGAGGTGAAAAATATGGTAAAAGCAAAAACAAAGGCAAAAGAAAATGATCTGACATTTGAACAGTCTCTTGAAGAACTGGAAACCCTGGTTGATAAACTCGAACGCGGGCAATTGTCACTTGACGAAAGCCTTGATACGTTTGAGAATGGCATGAAACTCGCGCGCGTGTGCACACAAAAACTTACAAAAGCCGAGCGTAAAATAGAGCAACTTATAGAAAAGAACGGAGAACTTAAAACAGAACCGTTTGACAAGATCGAATAGAAAACAATGTCTGATGCCCTCTGGATATATTGAACTTTAATTTAATACGACAACATTCGAAGAATTGAATCTTCTTTTTTAAAAATAGACTTGCTCGAAACTACTATATGCAATTAACGCTGTTAACATGATTTAGTTGTTAACATCATTAACACAACCAATTATAGATTATAAGAGGCATAATTATGGTCGAATTTTATCCAATTGACGAAAAGCAAGTAACAAGAGCAATAGTAGAAGAGTTTACAAAAGAGTTCATAAGCTGCATCGAAACAGATGTGATAATTATAGGTGGCGGACCAAGTGGTCTCATGGCAGCAAAAGAACTTGCAACAGCAGGTGTTGACGTTGTTATCATCGAAGCCAACAACTATCTTGGCGGAGGATTCTGGATTGGCGGATACCTAATGAACAAACTCACAGTGCGCGAACCTGCACAGGAAGTATTTGATGAGATCGGCGTCCCATACAAAGAATTCGAGAAAGGACTCTATGTCGCAAACGGACCACATGCATGTTCAAAACTTATAGCTGCAGCATGTGATGCCGGTGCAAAGATCATCAACATGACAAAATTCGATGACGTAGTACTTCGTGAAGGTCGTGTTGGAGGAGCTGTAATCAACTGGACACCTGTCGGTGCATTGCCTCGTGCGATCACATGTGTTGACCCTGTTGCGATCGAATCAAAGATCGTTATCGATGGAACCGGACATGACGCAGTTGTTGTAAAATCCCTGGTCGACCGCGGTGTAATTGAATCAAAAGGCTTTGACGGAATGTGGGTCGCAAGATCAGAAGATGCTCTTGTGGAAATGACCGGAGAAGTATACCCCGGACTTATCGCATGTGGAATGGCTGTTGCAACCGTACACGGATTGCCGCGAATGGGACCCACCTTTGGCGGAATGCTTTTGTCAGGTAAGAGAGCTGCAGAAATTGCAATTGAGTTGCTTGGGAAAAAATAACTGAAGTATTATACATATGGCGTAAAGTTAATATGTGTTAACACTGTTAACACAGTTGGTGATACCAATGAGGGATCGTTTTTGTTGTAAATGATAAAATAAGATTACATGACCAAAATGGAAATGACGGGATTAGCGTGAAAATGTTTGAAAAACAAATAGAAGAATTGCCTCCATCTGCAAAACTTGTCTTTAAGGTCTTGGAGTACAGCGGTTTTCTGACTCAGAAAGAAATCGCAAAAGAAAGTTACCTACCCCCAAGGACCGTCCGGTATGCTTTAAACCGGCTAAAAGATGAGGAGTTTTTGCAGGAGCGCTTCTATTTTAAAGATGCAAGGCAAAGTTTATACGGCTTAAAGAACGTACCCTGCATTCAAAAAACAAATGAAATGTATATAAGCAACGCACCAAATGTTGCAATTGCAGGCGTTTTATAATATGTTATGTTATGCACCATGAGGAATGGTGCAACCTGATCTTTTTCTTTTTTTATAGTATATGTTTTATAAACATATAGTTTGAGTCAATCTGAGCGTGAGCGAAGATTTTCTTGTTAACGTTATTCCATTATGCTCGTTTATGTGAACGAGTCGGTGACAACAAAATATAATGTGTTTGATCAATAATGTCGGAATGCTCCGCCTACAGCGTGTCGTTGTCTTGTTTCCCGTATTTGCAAACAACCCATTTCAATCAGTGCAAACACAAGGCTTCTTTTCACAGGTAGGGCACATATCAGGATACTTAACAAGAAGTGCAGTTTCAAGATCGATGCCATAAAGATTGGCAATCGACCCAACCCACGCAAAACAGTCTGCTATTTCCTCTTTTACACCGTCAATATCATCCCTGCGAACAGCTTCTGCAAGTTCCCCAACTTCCTCTACAAGCCATAGCATGGTAGCAGTAGCACCGCGTTTTCGATCATTATGTACATAAAGATCAAACATCAATTTCTGAAATTCTGCTATTTCCATTTAATCACCAATCGTAAATTAACAAAAAAACATCATAGCCGCACAGGAATACCCTTTTTTCGCAGATACTCCTTCGTGTCGCCAACCGTATACTCTCCAAAGTGAAAAATGCTCGCAGCAAGTGCAGCATCGGCTTTTCCATTAACAAAACCTTCATACATATGCTGTGGGTTTCCGACCCCACCTGATGCTATGATCGGTATTTCCAGAGCCTCCGACAGCGCAAGCGTAATTGGAATATCGAAACCATCGTATGTCCCATCCCTGTCCATACTGGTTAACATGATCTCACCGCAACCAAGTTCCTCAACCTTCTTTGCCCACTGAACAGCATCAATTCCTGTTGGTTCGCGTCCACCATATATTACTACTTCATACCATGCAGGAGTGCCGTCCTCAAGAGTGAGTATTGTCTTATCCTGATTGTTATCGATATTTGTATTTCGCCTGCAGTCTATTGCAGTAACGATACATTGCGAACCGAAAATGTCTGATGCTTCCTTGATAAGTTGCGGGTTCTTCACAGCAGCAGTATTAATTGTAACCTTATCCGCACCTGCGCGCAGTATCTGGCGCACATCTTCAACAGAGTTTATTCCGCCACCAACCGTTAGCGGAATGAACACCTCGCTTGCAGTGCGCTCAATTACATCTACCATCGTACTGCGCCCCTCATGAGATGCTGTAATGTCTAAAAACACCAGTTCATCCGCGCCCTGTAAGTTATAGCGCTTTGCAAGTTCCACAGGGTCCCCCGCTTTTATCAGGTCTACGAATTCAACGCCTTTGACAACCGTTCCACCGGATTCATCAAGCGTCACATCAAGACATGGGATTATTCTTTTTGTAAGCATGTTGTCACTTCGTTAATTGAGATTAGTTATAATGTTAATGTGATAATAATGACGGAATTTTTTACAGAAGATAATTTATAGAATTATATAATGCAAGTTGATCTGAGCGTCATCGAATATTTTCTTATAATATATATTTTATAAATATATAGTGCGAGTTAATTCGAGTGTTAGCGAAAATTTTATCGCATAAATCCATCTATCGACTTTGCACCATGAAGTTTTTCTTTATTGACCACGGCGCGTGCCAGTACGCTATCTGTCACCATAATTGGTGCATCGTCACGCAATGCAAGTGCAATACAATCACTTGGGCGTGCATCAAAATCCATGAGTTTTCCGTCCTTTTCGAGTGTGATGCGCGCATAGTAGATCTTATCGATCTTGTCATCGATAAGCACACTTTTAACTCTCGTATCAAGGCGTGACAATATAGATATGATCAGGTCATGTGAAAGCGGGCGAGGCATAGTCTCTTTTTTAATCGCTGCGCCAATCGATATCGCTTCAGGCTGTCCTATATATATCGGCATCAAAAGCCCGTCATCACCCTCAAGCAAAACCGCAGGTGCCGGCCCTCCATACGCATCTATCATGTATACTCCTTTAACACTGACCTCTGTTACATCTGTGTTGGCATACATAAAGGATAATGAATAGCGTCTGATATTAATATGTTATTAAATTAGACTAAAGGATATATTCAATCATCACTAAATCCGTACCTTCCAATAAGCGGCACGAACACGACCCCGCCTTTTATTTCCTCATGAACTGTTCCGTCCATATCCTTTTTCACAAGATATAACTGCTGGAAAGTGACTCCCACAGGTATAGCCATCAATCCACCGGGTTTAAGTTGCTCGATAAGTGGTTGTGGTATATCAGGTGCGGCGCAGGTAACACAAATACGATCATATGGTGAATGCAGAAGATCACCGCCAGACCCGTCTTCAAGCATCACAGTGACATTTATATATCCCACATCTGCAAGGTTATTTTTCGCAAACTCGGCAAGCGGTGCAATTCGCTCAACAGAATACACATGCCCTGTGCTCCCCACAAGTTCTGCCATTACAGCAGCATTATATCCCGAACCTGTACCAACCTCAAGTACATTCTGCCCCTCTCGCAAGTCCAGCAAGTCACACATAATAGCGACCATATGCGGTGCAGAGATGGTCTGACCATATCCGATCGAAAGTGGAGTATCGATATAAGCATCACCACGAACATTCGGGGGAAGAAAAAGATGCCGCGGAACTCGCAACATCGCATCAAGTACTTTTTCCCCAACCCCTTGAAACCGCAGATTATTTACGAGTTTCGCGCTTTTCTCCCTAAACTCCATGCAGATTTACCCTCTCCCCATGCCCTTACTCTAATAGGTGATGCATACACGCGCTTAATATATTTTGCCTCTACAGCCTCACCTTTACTTAAACTGAATTCACCATCTCGTATCTTGATGTGGGTTATTATAAACTTTTGACCCTGCACTTCATCCTCCCCACCAACAACAAAATCGTATCCTCCAGGAACTCGTTTGTTGAATGATTCAGTTTTACTGCCATTTTTGATCGCTACTTTTACAATAACCTCATCAATGCTCCTGCCCCATATAGTATTGATGACCCCGGCTTTTGCACTGATGACACGTTTTCCATCTGACTCGATGGATGTTACAATTAGGGGATAAACATTATCATCTGATTCATCATCAACAATAAGTTCATCTTCTTCATAAACAACCTGATCCGGATCAAGTTGAATACTTCGCTTAAACGATTCATCCGCCTTACTGACAACCACCCTGATATTGATCGGTTTTTTGTTCTCGATCTTTGTGGGGTGTACATGCTCGCATTCTTTACATTTCACTACAGGATTCTGGCCCGACTTCAATACCTCATGCATCACCGGTATTTTCGGCGAGCATGAAGGACATACTACTTCAATTTCTGATATCATGTTATATCTAGTCTCATGATTGATCCTAACATCTAAATAGTTAACCGCAAAAAAGTCTACGAGAAAATTCTCTCTTCGGTCGAATTGACTCGGACTATATGTTTATAAAACATATACTACGAAAAAACTGCTAACCAAAACCTCTTCAATCCAACACAGAACTCGCATGTGCAGCAATGAACTCACGCATCAGTTTTGTACCAAGCATCGCCGTCTGCCCGCCATCATATTCCGGTGCGATCTCAACAATATCAAAACCAACTGACATGGGTGCAAGCGTTCGTATCACTTCACGCACATCACGTGCATTAAGCCCGAAAGGTTCAGGCGTCCCCAGTGCCGGAGCAAATGAAGGGTCAAGTGCATCCATATCCAGTGAAAGATATATCTTACTACAATCGAGATATTCAATGACCTCAGCAAGCACGTCTTTTATCCCTTTTGTTTCGACGTCTTCCGATGTATAATACCTTATGTTATTCTCTTTAGCAAGATCCCACTCTTCCTTTGGTCCGCTTCGGATCCCGATCGAAACATAATTGTCGGTGACTTCATCAATGATATGTCGTGAAACACATGCATGGTTATTCTTCAAACCACCATACTCATCACGAAGGTCAAAATGTGCATCCAATACCACAACACCAAAATCGTCACCCGCGTATTTAGCACATGCCTTGACACATGGCAGGCTAAGAGAATGCTCACCGCCGAGCATGATCGGTATCTTGCCGTCCTTTGCTATTGGCTCAACGGCATAGAACAGGTCTCGCAACGTATCACCTACTGATGCATACGGCTCAAGGTCTCCTGCATCGTGGATAGGCAATTCTGCAAGATCAATGTCAAAAAAAGCGTTATAACTTTCAAAGTTTGCAGATGCTTTACGCATAGCACCCGGTGCAAAGCGGCTGCCTGCCCTAAATGATGATGTCCCATCGAACGGTACGCCAAATATCACATATTCGGCAGTTCCGTATTTGGATGGAGCATCCATCATTTTAGGCTGATTGAACATAATAGTAAAAGTAATTGAGGAAAAAAGAACTACCTGAGATCGATCCTTATTTTACCCATTGATGTAATGTATGTAATATCTGCACCTTCGATAACTCTGGCACTATACTCATCAGGAATAGGGAGTTCAAACATGGAAAAATCTTCCATATCCATTAACTGTGCAATACCAGCACCCACTGAAAGAACCTGTGCATTTTTACGCTCCACTAAAGGAACATAGGTCTTTGCCGACACTGAACTTATGATCGAACGTTTCTGATTATCAAAAATACCGATAACGTCGATCCTTGCCTTTGCAGATCCATGTTTACCAGGTTTTGATTTTGTAATGCTTTTGATCACACATGGTTCGTCATCCACGACAACGTATTTTCCTTCCTTAAGTGTTTTTACCTCTACTTGCTGTTTCATATTATATTCCTCCAGTTAATTGTGAATGTCTTTTTCAGACGTTTGTAAGTTGAATAATATGGTTTATAGTTCATTATTCAATATATCAATTTATCGTGAAAAGATACTACTAAGTATATGTCTACTACTAAGTATATATCTGGCAGTTAAAATGCTTGAAACTATTTAAAATCGATTACTTATATTCTTTTTAATTCATTATTTTTATACTTTTTTTAAACCATAATGCTTATTACCTTCAAATAATAGTGTTATTAATCAATTGTGTGAATCTATACAGTGATCTTGAGATTGGAGGAAAGTATATGAAATTTATGAAACGATCAGTTGTACTTGTAGTCAGTACTATGCTATTTTTGCTTGCAATTAACACGCTTGCCTTTGCACAGATGGACGGAGGGAGAATGATGGATGAAGACGATCCAACACCAACGCTATATGATGAACGTGAAATGATGCGTGCAAATGACTTTGGAAATATGGACAATAGATTTCTGGGATTTACAGAAAACACATTAATACAAACTTGTAACACATTTGGTGTGTCCGCAGATGATGCAATTTCCGACCTTGGTCTTCCTACAAACATTAACAGGGAAATGATGATCGGAGATATTGAATTGCAATACGGTGTTAAAAGTGACGATATTGCAAACTACATGGTCATGCACATGAGTAGAACGACCTCTTCATTCAATGCAAGAAATATGGTTGAAATGAGACAACAAGCCATGCAGGGAGTAAGGTCACAAAGAATGGTGTATGGTCTTCAGTTCATGAATGAAGGAGGGACATCATACGGACATTATGTGACATATACTTTTGATGAATCCGGTGAAATAAGAGATTTCGCAATATCTGGAGACGCAATCTTTGATTCGGCCAAGGTATCGGATTTTGATTACAGTTACGAGAGTTTACAGGGCGCAATAGCCCGTTATGTTGGAACATCAAGCATGTTCCTTTTACATGACAATCCGACTGCTACATTGCAGGTCAAGGCAATGGCTGATAAAACTGTCACGTTTGACCTTGCAGAAGGTGTCGAGGCTGAAATGATAGAGGACAGTGCCAATAACACGACCTCCATAAAGATTACAAAGAACAATTTTGAAGGATACCTGATAATATGCAGGGATTTCCTGGCACAGAATACAGATATGTCAGGTCTTGACGCTGACATCACAGATGGCACCATCACGGTAAAATTGGTTGAAAACAGCCAGGTAATGTTCAGGGCAACCCCTATGGAGCCACAATATTTCCAGACACAATACCAGTATTCCAGGGATGTGTCGTACATGCACCAGATAATGAATCAGGAAGTTGCACGTGGAAGAGTGGGTGCAGAACTTACGATCCGCGATCGAGGGAACACATCATGTCTCCTGAATCATACTCCTGTAAATTTACAGATAAGGGAAGCAATTCAAAACCGTGTGGTTCTACGAGTCGAATCAGAGATGAAAGAAGGGCAGGTAGTAACAATAAATCTTGACGGTGAAACCATTGACCTGAACAATCCCGACCGCATACGACTGCGATATGATGGAGTTGCACTTGAACGTGCCAGAAATATCGATGAACTTTTCGCAGGCGGCAACAGACCGCTTTGTTATCTACTACAGGACAACGACACCGTTTCAATGGCAGTTTATATTCCTGAATTCTCTGAACACGAGATAATAATAGATGTGGAGGAAGTGGAAACTGTTGATGAACAACCTGAAGAAGAGGAGCCAATTGAAGATGAAGCCGCACCAACACCTGGATTTGGGGTAGCACTTGCTTTAGCGACACTTGCGGGCGCACATATCAAACGCAGATCATAAACTAAAATTTGGGATTTCCATCAGGAGATCCCAAGTTCCTTTAATTTTTCACTTGAGGGAATACCATTTTCATTCCATCCCCTGTAGTGATAATATTCAGTAAGCGTTCTTTCGAACTCGTCCTTTTTAATCCCAAATTCACCACTTTCGAACATCCGTGCAGGCAGTGAGTCATCCGCATGTGTGAAACCTGCACCTATATTGAAAAGTCTTTCAAGGTTCCATATCCTTTCACCTGCACGCAGCAGGTCTTGTGGAGAATAATGTACACCGGTCACAGCACTGAGCAGTGCTGCAAGTTCTTCCTCACCCATTGCAAAGGATTCGAATTTGCAGACAGCAAGAGAATCAACCGCAGCAGCGAGATTTTGGAATATCTGTACAAGCCCCGCTTTGCCACTGAAGGTCAGGCGGTCGATCAGTTTTGGTTTCCCGATCACTTCGGGCGCTACCATGTAAGCGCGAAGATGGCACCCCCCTCTGTTCGAGGTCGCATATCCAAGCGCCTGCCCCAAAACTCCGCGTGGATCGTAGCCGGGAAATTCAAGACCTTTGGAACTCATGCTCAACTCTTCAGCGCCTTTTGAACGCAGATATGCGAGCGAACCTGCTCCAAGTTCACTTTCTCCTTCCCCTATCTGCATGACCAGTTCATCAAGCTTTGCAGACTCGATGTCAGTTGATATCAATTCCGAATATGCCGCAATTGTAGAACCACAGGAAATGGTATCCATTCCGTAATCGTTGCACAACCTGTTCGCCCTGATAATGGAATCCATATCCTCGTTCCCGATGTCAGGTCCGAATGCCCATACAGTCTCGTATTCGGGGATCTCCATCTCATCTTCTTTGATGCTACGCTTACAGCCTACCGGACAGTTGTAGCATGCGTGTCGTGTAATGTCGTAATTATCGTTAATATACTCCCCGGATACGGAGTCAGCACCTTTGAACTCCCTGCTTCGGAAGTTGTCGGTTGGCAGGATCTTCATGTAGTTCATAAGATTTACCAGAACAGAAGTGCCATAATTCTTCAAACCCTTGGATGTCACGGGACTTGCACGAAGAAGCCGCATTGCACTTTCTTTTGCTTCTGCAAAAGCCGCATCCTCAGCGATCTCTGGTTTGTTGTCCCCCATTACCACGATTGCCTTAAGGTTCTTTGAACCCGCCACTGCCCCCAGACCACCACGCCCGCATGCATGCACGTAATCGTTCATTATATTTGCGATCATGACCTGCCGCTCGCCTGCTTTTCCTATACAGGAAACACGCCCTTTGGACTGAAGCATTTTTGTTGTTTCCCGTGTGTTCATTCCCCAAAGATGTGCGGCAGATAGGATATCGACATCTTCATTCTCGATCTGCAAATACACAGGCTCATCTGCTTTGCCTTTGATTATTAATGCATCGATCCCTGCAAACTTCATTTCCTTCCCGAAAAAACCACCCGCGCTTGAGTCGAATATCGTACCTGTCAACGGCGACTTGGTTGTAATGGAATGCCTACCTGACATCGGCGCAGGTGTTCCTGTCAATGGGCCTGTTGTGAGTATCAGCGGATTCTCGGGACTCAAAGGGTCAATGGTCGGTGTGACCATGTCAGATAATATTTTAACTCCCATCCCGCGCCCGCCAAGATACTCTTTTGCGGTTTTCACATCTGTTTTAGATTCAAATATTGACCTGTCACCCAGATCAACCGTAATCGTTCTTCCTGTCCATCCAAACATGTTATCCTTATCCTTTCCTGGCAACGATTATCTTTGTATTATAAGTAAACCAAAGATCACCTGCATCATTAAGTCGTATGTTCAGATCCGCAAGATCATTATTCATGGCATCGATCATCATTTTCCTGACATGCTTTGCTGACTCGACACCTGGATCTGACATTGCGATCCATTCATCAAAAGCAAACTCTGCAGGCCAGTTTTCAAAGTGGAATATATCAAAACCATGATCGTTCAGCATCTGTTTGATCTCGGAAGGGCGATAGTGTTTTACATGAGATGGATCGCGAATTGTTTCCATCATATTTTGATATTCGCTTTTTGTGATGTCTTCCGATGATGTGATATCCGAAATAACCAGTTTTCCACCATGTTTCAGGACTCTTGTCATCTCTAATATTGCTTTTTCAGGGTTTAAGAAATGATGAAATGCGAATCTACATGATACAATGTCAAAACAGTTATCTTCAAATGGAAGTGACCCCACGTCTGCGGATTCAAATAACACATTTTTGATGTAATTATCTGCCTTATACTGCTTTGCGATTGCAAGCATCTCTTCTGTGAAGTCAATTCCGATAACCTCGAAGACATGTTTTGCAAATTCGAATGCCAAAAATCCTGTCCCTGTGGCGACATCCAGCAGGCGGTCAGTGCCGGATGGGACGGTAAGTTCTACAATCCGTTTGAGATTTTCCTCATTTGAAAGTGCACTGCTTTTTGCATACGCTTGGGAGCGTTTTGCAAATTGTTCCTGTGCTTTTGTGTGAGACATATAAACAAACAATTGTTGCAGAGACTTAAGGTTTTTGTGGATGGTGATTTACGCTCACTTCCCACCATACCGACGCACATGTTCCCACGCTTCATGGTGCACACGATATTTATCGCAATCGGTGTAGATGGATGTGTCTTCCCTGCCGTAATGTTTCCTGTCCTCACCAATAGGACACACCTTGATACATACCCCGCATGGTGAGATGAAACGGTTTCGCAATTTCTCACTATACTTTGAACAAAGGTCCTTGCGTATGATGCCTTCAGGATAATCCTTTTTATCGATCGCACCAACCGGACAACAACGGACGCAACCCATGCACCTTGTGCAAAGATCATCTTCCATAACAGAGTCCGTGGGCAATTTAGCAGACGTGAGGATCGAAGTGAACCTCACCCTTGGACCATATTCTTTTGTAAGCAACGTGTTGTTCACCCCAAAACTACCAAGACCTGCAAGGAAAGCCGCGTGCCGATGTGAAAAAAATGCGGTCGGTTCATTGATCAGCACACTGATATCTCCGTATCCATCCCTTGGGACAAAAACCGAAGGATGTCCTTTCCTGTTCAAGAAATTCGATATCCTGTAACCATACTGGTCAAGCATGGTATTGATAGTTCGATAAAGTTCATAATAATAGATGGAAGGGGTGGTCTCAATGACCGGCAAAGTGACTGGTAAACCAATAACAATAACAGAAACCGCTTCAGGAAAAATATTATGCGGGTGGAATTGTTCAGGTATCCACGGTTCAAACAATGGCGTAGCCCATCGCTCCACAGGTGCAATTCCCATCATTGGGATATCCAATTGGGAACACATCCCAAGGATCTCATCTTTAAGTGAATTATTCATCTAAACAAACAATTGTTGCATAGATTTAAGGTTCTTGTGGCAGCACCACATAGCCAAATCTATACGGTCAATAATAAAAATCCAAAAAAAAGAAAATCGGTGCCTGCAACTGATGCAGGCAATGTTTTAAGCGTTTATCCAAAGAGTGCACCGAGACCGGCCATTCCGCTAGCTTCTGCTGCTTCTTCTTCCTCTTTTTCTTCAACAACTGCAGCCGCTGCTTCAGGTGCTGCGGCAGATGCTGCTGCAGGTGCTGCTGCAAATGCTGCTTTTGCCATTGCTTCTTCGATGTCTACGCCATCGAGTGCTGCAACGAGTGCTTTTGCACGGTTTTCGTTAACTTCGGTACCTGCTGCTGTAAGAACAGCAGTAATTGTTTCGTCTGTAATATCTTTTCCAGCGTTGTGTAATAAGAGTGCTGCATATATGTATTCCATCGCAAATCACCTTGTTTAATTAATTTATTAAATATTATTATCCAAAAAGTGCTCCAAGACCGGCCATTCCGCTCTCTTCCGCTTCTTCTTCCTTCTCTTCTTCTACAGGTTCTTCTGCTGCTGCGGTTTCAATAACCGCTGCTGTAGTTGCTGCTGCGCCAAGAACTGCTTTGAGTCCATCGTCAACTGCATCTTCATTGTTGCTCGAAGCAACCGATGCAACAGATAGCATCTGTGAATTTGCTTTACCAATCAGAGTTCCCATAAGTTCCGGTTCGAACACTGTCGCATTGATACCAACATTGCGTGATTCTGAAACAGCCTTTGATATCAAAGTGCCGATAGTTGCGCTTGTTGGGTATGCTGCATTAACTGACAGGTTGAACGCATGCTGTATTGCTACTGTGAAATCAGAGAAGTATTTAGCCTCATCAATTACCAGTACATCAGGTGTGAAAATCAAACCAGATTCATAAACCGCATTAAGATTCAAACCTACTTCCATAGGGAAGATCTCAAGTCTGGCCAACATGACTGCAAGTTTCTGGGAGACACGCTCGCCTTCCTTTGCAACAGTCTTTGTTTCCTTGATGACAACAGAACCTTTATCGATTGCTGCAGGAATACCTGCACCTTGCATATCACTCAATATAGGACCTGGTGGGAAACTTGTCGGACCTTTTTCCACAATAATGTCTCTTGGTGCGATTGCACCTGCTTTTATTGGGGCTGGGCTCTTGCTCTGTTCAAGCAATTTGTAAAGTTTGAATGGATTTTGATCTGTGAATATCAGTGCAGTCTGCACATCAATGTGATCAACCATTCTTTGGACATCTTCACCTGATTCATCCAGTGCTCGCTTAACGAGAGTATTTCTGGACACCTTTAAAACAGCTATGTCTTTAAGATCCCTTCTCATACTCTGAAGTTGTTTTGCAGGAATGCCCTCGATGCCGATTAATCCAAACAATGGGTATGATTTAATGAGAGATTTAATCTCTTCAACTTCATCCTTTTTCCACTGAGGGATGTGTTCTGTATGATGTACTTCTTCCATCATATCACCCTCACGGATTTGCCCATTGTAGTCGTTAAATAAACCGACTTCAAATTGTGTCTGCCCTTATCAAGAGTACGTTCCAATCTGCTTATCACAGAATCAATGTTCTCTACAAGATCATCTTCACTCATTTCACGGCTGCCAACTGCAACGTGAAATGTCAATTTATCCTTTGACCGTAAGCGGATCGAGTTTTTCGTGGTATTAATCATTTCCACCACATCCTTGTCCGGCGTGAGCGGAATTGGCATCTTGCCTCTTGGTCCTAAAATTGCACCCAGTGATTTACCAATGAGCGCCATATATTGGACTTCCGCGATAAAAGAATCACATTCATTTGCAAGAGTTCGTGCTTTTGACTTGTCAGAACCCAGCTCTTCTATATCCTCATCAGTGAGAACATAATCAGCGCCAGCACTCTTTGCCTTAAGCCCTACATCACCCTTTGCAAAAACCGCGATCTTTCTGGATTTACCTAGACCTTTAGGAAGTATAACTACTTCGTCCACCCTGAACTTAGGCTGACTCATATCCAGATTCTTCAAATTGATCGCAATATCCACACTTTCTCTGAATTTGCGTTCTGGAGAGTCGCCAAGTAATTGTTTTACGGCTTTTCCTATATTTTCTTCTGTCATTCTACTCCTCCCGTAGTGTACAAACGTATGTTTGCATGCAGAAATTGAATCCTACACCCAGAGAGCACATTTAATTGTGCTTGATCCGGTACAGCCGCTTCGGCCTACTACGGATGTCATAAAGACCGTTTGGTCCTCATGGGCTCTTCAATAGGAGAGCACTTGTTTTTAAACCTATCGGTTAACTGTATACTGCAGTAATACACTATAAATTGTAATATTTCAACTGAAAGACATCACCATTTTTCTGCTGCCAGCACTTCATCAAACTTACCTTCATCGATGGATCTCTGACATTCTCTTGGATCGACCCCTTCAACAGTGACGCCCATTGGAACACATGTGCCAATAACTTCTTTCACTGCAGCCTTAAGATCGTATGAAAGGATATCGTCCTTTTTCATGCGTGCAATCTTTGCAGCCTGTGTAACAGTCAGATCTCCGACAACAACCGTACCAGATTCACCAGAGCCTTTCTCGATTCCAATCTCTTTCTTGATAAGTGCAGACGTTGGTGGTGTTCCAACCTCGACCTCTATACTTTTATCGTTACCAACAATGATCTTAACAGGAACCTGCATTCCAACAAAATCTTTTGTTTTTTCATTGATCTTATCTATAACATCTTTAATGTTCACACCAAGCGGACCGAGTGCCGGACCAAGAGGTGGCCCAGGGCTTGCTTTTCCGCCTTGTACTAATGCTTCAACAACACTTGCCATTTTAGTATCACCGTTTGTATATTTAATAAATTAATAATCTGCATCTGAAAAAGTTATTCTATCAATTTTCAAGCATTTTTTTCCTCTTTCTTGAGGACTCTCACTGTATCCCCACGAATAGTTATAGGTATTGGTATAACAGCATCAAACAATTCAACCGTGATCTCCTCGTGACTCTCATCGACCCGCTTGACACGTGCCTTCTCACCTTTGAACGGACCTGAGATCACCTCGATGATCGCACCTTCGGTGATTCCTGTTACTGTAGGTTTTGGAGTTAGGAAATGTGAAACTTCCTCAAGACTTGACTGACCTTTGACAACAGTTCTCGCATGCGCAACATTCTGGATCGCAAGGTCAACAATGCCGGAATCCGGTGCTTCCACCAGTATGTAACCTTTAAGTTCATCCGGAACAAGGATTGCCCTGATGTCGAAATGTTCCTTCCTTGCAATCTGTGCCATCGTATTAGCGACAGAGCGCTCCTGATTTGCAGTAGTCTTAACAACAAAAATTGCAAATTCATTACTCGTGGATTCGTCACTCATGATAATTACATCCACTTAGGAACTTCTGTTAGTAACAAATAAATTATGAAACCAACAAAACCAATTAACAAAATACCTACACCTGCAACCTTTGCGATCATCAGGAATTCTTGCTTTGATGGCTTTTTGGTTAACTTGAGTACCCTCAAATAAGATTTTAGTATCTTACCGACTTTTATATTTTTTAAATTAAATTTGTTATCTACCAAAACTATTCACAACCGGTTGCATGATAAATTGATTATTCTTTAATGATGTATAATGTCAAACTAACGTGATTGGTGTTTCAATCACATAAGAATATAGGGCAAACTAAATAGTTTACACCATAAAATACCTTTCGATTGAATACCTGGAAAAAACGGAACAACAGTATACCCCCAATTATCAACAATCCTATCAGTAATGTAAAAATGAAAAGGCAAAGCCTCTTCATTTTACGAAATCTATACCATACCTGCGGGTTACGTTTTTCGCACCGCCGTGCCCGTAGATCTGTGGTGACTTCACACCCGTTACAACGATCATCGTGCGCACCGTATGTTCCAAATCCGGATCTATCTGTGCCCCCCAGATCAGTCTTGCGTTAGGATCAATGCGGCTGTAAACTTCCTGTACAACGCTCTCAGCTTCTGAAATAGTCATATCAGGTCCGCCAACCACGTTCACAAGAGCTGATGTTGCGCCTGAGATATCCACATCAAGAAGTGGACTTCTGAGTGCTTTTTGGACTGATTCGACAGCCTTATTCTCACCATCTGCTTCACCAAGTCCGATCATAGCGACACCGCCATTCTGCATAACGGTCCTGACATCAGCAAAATCAAGGTTTACCAAACCTGGTTTTGTAATGAGTTCTGTGATACCTTTTACTGCCCTCATCAACACTTCATCGGATACCTTAAATGCTGCCTGGAGTGGCAATCTTGGAACTACCTCAAGAAGCTTGTCGTTTGGAACAACAATAACTGTATCAGCTACATCTCGTAGTCTCTCAAGACCGGCTTCGGCATTGGTACGCCTGACCTGTCCCTCAACTCCAAAAGGTAATGTAACGACTGCAATTGTAAGTGCACCTGCATCCCGTGCAGCCTCTGCAACAATTGGTGCTGAGCCGGTTCCGGTTCCGCCGCCAAGTCCTGCAGTAATGAACACCATATCTGAACCTGCAACAACTGAATTAATTTCATCCAGACTCTCAAGTGCTGCATCTTCCCCTATCTGTGGAAGACTTCCTGCACCAAGACCTCTTGTCTTTTTCCTGCCGATCAATATCTTATGATCAGCTTCAACATGCCTAAGATGCTGAGCATCAGTATTCAGGGCAACGACTTCTGCGCCCTTAATACCCTCATCCCTCATGCGCTGGGCGCTGTTAGAACCGCCGCCGCCACATCCTATAACTTTTATATTTGTTTGCAAATCATCAAGCAGTGCGTCGAGCTCTGCATTAATATCTGTATGCACAGGAACACTCGAACGTATATGCCCCTCTTGTGCAGACCGTGCCAATGCCTCTTCTACGATGGATTTCATACTGTGTTTCCTCCAAGAGTGATAATAATCAATTGTATTATAAATTAATTGTATTTGTTAATGCTATCTTTTTAGTGTTTGATTGATACACCATTTCAGGTTTAATAATATTCCCGTTAACTGTGACGGACTTTCCACTTGCAAGTTCACCAAACATGGGACCTGAAGGGACGCCCAATTCGCAAGCAAGCGCAGGGTTGAATTTTTTATCAATGATATATAAAATATTCTCATCGGGAATATATTCGATTTCATATTGTTCTTTTAGTATTTTAATGCATTCATTTGCAAGTTCATGCGTCACAGCCCTTGCACACTCGTCATCGATGCTGAAAATCATATGTGAGACCGTTCCATTTGAACGCTCAAGATATGCAATATTATGATTGTCCAAAAACGCCCTGATACGTTCCTTATCCACTGTTTCAGCTTCCTGTAACAATTCCCGATCGATCTTGGCAGCCTTGACCTTAGGACACTTGCATCCCCTGCACGGTAAATTCAACATTTTGATCTCATTTTTCATACTATCCGTAAGTTTTGCACGCCCACCCGGACAGAATTCATTCGCCTTCAAACGCACCTGTTTACAGAACTCCCACGGAATACCGTTCATTTCCCTGATATCCCCCTCCCGCAAAACCTCATATCCAAGTTCTTCAACGATCTTGCCAATCCGGTCACGTTCATTCGCAGGCATGGATTTGCGGTCAAAATAAACAAAATCCGCATCAGATTTTTCAAATGCCACCCTTATCATTTCATCATCAATATATGGCAACTGGTAACTCGGAAAATTGTGCCCAAATGTGATATCGGTCTCAAACAACAATTTCGACTGGCGTGGTGCATAGTGACCTCCGCCAAAACCCAGAGCAACCGGAACTTCCTCTAAATCAAGAGACATAATGGCATTTGCAACGATCTCCCCGGGAACATTGTCCACCCATTGTGGTTCATCACTTCCTATCTCAACATAAACTGACGGAATACCAAGATTGGTAGGGCCATGATGAGTCGATTCCATAGACACATCATAATCTGTGTTCTTTGCCAGTATCTGCATGGTTTTTAAAAGTGAGCGCAGTGCATAAGGCGCCGCTTTTGCGAATTCCTGAGGCCTACCACCATATTCGGCATCCTTCACATTTCCCGTAAAATGCGCGGTCAAAAGTTTGCGCCCATCCTGGCTCTTGTGTTTTGATGCAAATATTATCAGTTTCGCTGGCAGACCACAGTTGACCAGTTTCTCATCGATCCCATCCTGGAATATATGATACTTATCCACCTCAACGATCCTGAAATTGTCAAATTCATAGATAGAACAAACATCGCCACAACCACCACAGGGACATACAACCTCTGCCCATTCACGCATGGGCAAAAGATGATTTTTGATATTCTGGCTTGCTTTGTCAAGAGTCGAGCAGACAATTGTTATTTTCGGCTCCTCTAATTGCTGTGAATTTAAAATTGGAATATCGGTCATTTGTGGATCTCTTTTTGAAATTGGTAGTTGATAGTTAATAATTGATAATTGATAATTGATAATTGATAATTGATAATTGATAATTGATAATTAATAACGTAGTTAAGGTAGACTGCATTATATAAATTTGTCACTTTAATGACATTTGTCATACCAGCATAATGACATATTCAATATCGTTTTAGCAGGTCGAACACCCACCTGCTTACACTTGGCGCCACATTCCCACACCTGCGATAAAAAGCAGTTTCAAGGCCCATACGTTCATACTCATCTATCAATCCCTGTACCTCTGATTGCAACTTGAACGTATAGAAGTGCACCATTCCTCCCTTTTTCACAAGCGGTAATATGCTCGCAAGATATGAATCCAGCCCATACGGAGTAGGCACTATCGCCCTGTCAAAATGAATGTCAGGAATGTTTACAATCTCCGAAGCATCTGCATTTATGATAGATACATTAGACTCCACCCCATTCAACCTGACATTTTCCACAAGCCATTTGCATGCCTCTGTATTTTTCTCGATCGCTGTGATCTTTGCACCGGAGGCAGCAGCAGGAACTACAAACGGACCCACCCCGCAAAACGGGATTATCACATTTTCGGAAGGGAGAACCTGCGTTGTGACCCTGTTCCTCTCAAATCCAAGGCGGCTGTTAAAGAATACTTTATTGAGATCAAGCCGATACTCAAAACCGGATTCCCTGTGCAGGGTCACTGCATCAGAACCAAGCAGTTTCTCAAATCTCCCAACCCTTTTTTCGCCACCCAGTTTAGCCACTTTATTGAGAACTGTCCTGACATTCCCGCGTTTTGAGACAATTGTCTTTGCAATTTCATCCTTGAAATCATCAAGTTCGGGCGGGATCGAGATGACGGCTATGTCCCCTATGATATCGAAACGTTTTGGGGTGAGGTGTAAAAGCGAGGCAGGGATTGTGCCGCTCATTTGGTCACGGAGGTTCATGTCGGATCATGTTGGTTTTTTGGGTGATAAAGGCTGTGTTTGTGGGATTTTTTGTTGGTTTGTGGGGAAATACGCCCCAACTGTACTAAACTCGGACTGAAGTCCGAGGCATCCTTTAGCCGTAGTCACAGCATACCCCATACAAATTGTACCGGGCCTGCATGACACTTTAGAATCATCCCCAACCCGCCCAGAACTCAACCTCTTCCCCAGCACCGTAAACGAAACATCCAAAAACAATGGTCCTTCCAATCTCATGTTTTATCCTGACGAACTCATCCTGAAGCTGTCTTCTCAACAGAGGATCAAGAGCACCAAATGGTTCATCCATCAGCAAAAGTGGTGGATCCATAGCAAGCGCCCTGGCAAGTCCAACCCTCTGCTGCTGTCCCCCGCTCAATTGTCTAGGAAATCTGCTTATGAACGTCTCATGCGGCAATGCAACAAAGTCCAAAAGATTCTCAACCCTCTCTGATATTTCCTCTTCTGACCAACCCTCAATCTTTGGGACAAGCCCTATGTTATCATGAATATCCATGTGTGGAAAAAGACCGATATTCTGGATAACGTAACCGATATTTCTCCTCAGTTTCACAGGGTCAAAACCCATGATATCCTGACCGTTAATGGTGATTTGTCCCTCATCCAATTCTATTAAACGGTTGATCATTCTCAAAGTCGTTGTTTTTCCCGAACCGCTCTGACCAATCAATATCAACAATTCCCCACCCTTGATCTCTAAGTTCAGGTCATCGACTGCAAAACGGTCATCATACTTTTTTGTGACATTCGCCAGCCAGATCGACTCGATACGATCGAACAGTCTCTGGGTTTGTGTTGGTTTCACTCTTATCACTGCACCACTATTGCACTATACAACTCTGAAAATGAGTTTAAACGGTAAACGATAAAAGATGGTGAATTAAAATGAAGAGGGCATTTAGCCCCCTATCAATCCTTTTTCCAGAAGGAATTCCCTTGCAATATCCCGTGCTTCCATTTTATCCACGTCGTATTTGTAGTTCAGGCTCCTCATAGTATCCTGATTTATTTTTGCATCAAGATTGTGGAGAACATTCATAACATCAGGGTTTTCGTCTGCAAATTCCTTTGTGACAATGGTGATCGCATGATATGGTGGCAGAGCATTCTTGTCATCCGTCAATATCTTCAGGTCGAAAAGATCATTCCTGGTATCCGTAGTATAAGCAGAAATCGCGTCCACCTCATCGTTCTTGATAGCTTCATACATAATGGTAGCCACAGTCTGCTTATATTCCATAAATTCAAAACCATAGACCTTTTCGATCTGTGGAAGACCATCTTCACGCGATGCAAATTCAGGATCTACCCCAATGGTCATTTCCGGAGCATACGCCTCAAGGTCACTGATCTTTGACACATTGTTAGCCTCTGCCCAGTCTTCTTTTACTGCAATTGCATAAGCATCCTCAAAACCCAGTATATTAGCAATGACAACCCCATCCTGCTCAAGAAGCCCCTCTTTTGCCTCTTCATATACAACAGTCGGCTCCCAGACATCCAGTGCAGGTTTTTTGAGAATCTGACTGTAGGCGGTTCCCGTATACTCGACATAAGCATTGATCTGGCCCTGCTTCAATGCTTCATAATTAACAAATGTTCCGCCAAGTCCTTCTTTTACTTCGGTTTTATACCCACTGTCCTCAAGCAAAAGAGATGTCATGTGAGCCAGGATATATGATTCCTGAAACATCTTGGACCCGATGACAATGGTCTTTTCATTGGTATCATCTGATGAAGGTTGTGTACACCCACTTGACAATACCGCGATACTTACTACTAATGCGATCAGAATATTGGTTTTTATATAGTCACTCCTTAAACTAACTAATTTCTAAAATTATTTCATACTTTCCCTTGACATTTTTCCCGCAGACCCTCAAACCAATAAGATATCTATAAATTCCCTAACACCAATCTATCATCTATGAACCAGTTACAGGATACCGCAGAAAAGATCAGCAGCATGGAAATACGCGGCGCAGGCCGGATCGCAAAAGCCGCCGCCATCGCACTTCGTGATTATGCAGGAAGTCTTGAAGCGGGATCGATCGAAGAATTCAGCAGCCTGATCGAAAATGCCGCAAAACTGCTGGTGGACACCCGACCGACCGCAGTCTCGCTTCCAAATGCGGTCAGATTAACATCACGATACACTTCTGCGGATGTGGAAGAAGCAAGGAAAGAGATAATCAATAACGCGGAACGTTTCATCAAACAGGCTGATGATGCACTCCACAAGATCGGTGAGATCGGTGCCAGACGCATTCGTGACGGTGATGTTATCATGACCCACTGCAATTCCCATGCAGCACTTTCTATCATCACGACAGCCTTTGATCAGGGCAAGGATATCTCGGTAATCGCTACAGAGACCCGACCCAGACGGCAGGGACTTCTGACCAGCAAACATCTTCTTGACCATGGGATCCCTACCACACTTATTGTGGACTCTGCCGTACGATACTTTATGAAGGAAGTTGATACCGTAATAGTCGGCGCAGATGCCATTGCAGTAAACGGCGCACTTGTGAACAAGATCGGGACATCCCAACTTGCACTTGCAGCAAATGAAGCGCGAAAGAACTTTCTGACCGCAGCCGAGACCTATAAGTTCAGCCCAAATACCATTCTTGGAGAATTCATTGAGATAGAGGAGCGGTCGATCAATGAGGTCATCGATAAAAATACTCTTGCGGGTCTGCCAAAACTGAAAGTCAGAAATCCTGCTTTCGACATAACGCCACCGGAATACATCGACCTTATAATCACAGATGTTGGTGTGGTGCCGCCTGGGATGGCTTATACTATTATTAAGGAGCATCTTGGGTGGGAAATTGGGGAGATGGTTTGAGTACATGGCACCAACAATTTTAAACCAATGAAATACTTAAATTAGAATGAGTATTTTTACAAAAAAATACATTCCATTTTATTTTCAATAAATATGAGGAATCATAATGAAATACACCGTAATACTTGAAAAGGAAGAAGAAGGTGGCTATTCGGTTCAATGCTTGGAACTTCCCGGGGCAATTAGTCAGGGCGATACAAAAGAGGATGCTCTTGCAAATATAAAAGAAGCAATCGGGCTGGTGCTTGAAGTTATAAGCGAAGAAGCAAGGGAATTGGCAAATTTCGCCGAAGTTTCAGCGGTGGAAGTAAGTGCCTGATAAATTGCCTGTTGTTTCTGGAAAAAAGGTCATAAAAGCCCTTTTGAAAATAGGATTTGAAGCCAGAATGGCAAAAGGTGACCATGTTGTACTTAAAAAAGACTACAGGGTGTTTTCCGTGCCCCTTCATAATCCGGTAAAGAAAGGAACTTTATGAAATATCCTCAAGCAAGCAGAGATTTCTGTAGAAGATTTTAACAAACTATTGTAATTTTTTTGTATTTGTTTATGGTTTTTGATGGCGGGTCAATCCGCAATACCACCATCAATGATCCGTATGGTACGATCACAATGATCTGCAACATACTGGTCGTGTGTCACAATGATAACAGTCTGACCACGCGCACGCAAACTCTCGAATATCCCGATGATAGCATCACGCGTCTTACTGTCCACTTCTCCTGTAGGCTCGTCCGCAAGAACAATTGCAGGCCTGTTGGCCATCGCCCTTGCAATAGAAACACGCTGCTGTTCGCCGCCTGACAATTCAGTTGGTTTGTGTTTCAGCCGGTCGCCAAGTCCAAGATTTTCCAAAAGACTTTGCGCGCGATCGAGACGCTCTCGTTTTGAAACATTGGAGAATCGCATCGCGAGTTCAACATTACCAATCGCTGAAAGCGCAGTCAGGAGATTATAATGCTGGAACACGAAACCAAGTTTTTCCCGCCTGATCCTCGGAAGCCTCCTTTCAGGCACATCGGTAACATTCACACCGTCAATAATTACCTTACCACTCGTTGCTTTTTCCAGACATCCCACAAGAGCCATCAGTGTCGATTTTCCCGAACCGCTCGGACCCATGATCGCAACCATTTCCCCTTTTTTCACAGATAGTGAAACACCACGAAGTGCATGGACGGGAATCTTGCCCTGCATATATGTCTTGGACAGCCCTTCAACTTCCAAAATCGTACTATCATCCATGGCGGAGCGCCTCCATTGGACTCATCTTTGCAGCACGATAGGCAGGATACAAACCCGACACCATTCCAATGATCGTGGCAAACAACATTGCAACCACAATCAAACGCGGCGTTATCAGGAAAAGGAACATACCTTTTGTCGAAAGCCAACTGTTCAATGCATAGGTCAATGCACTGCCAAGCCCAATTCCAAACAATCCGCCTGCAACTCCCATTATTGCCGCCTCTCCCAGAGTCATCAAAAGTATATCCTTAGTCTCGGCGCCCATTGCCTTGAGAATACCAAACTCCCTTGTCCTCTCAATAACAGACATAAGCATCGTATTCATGACACTCAACCCGCCAATGATCGCTGCAAGAAGGGCTGAACTAATGGTAATTACACTAAATATCAAAAGTGATTGACTCGCCTGTTCTCGCAATTCGGTTGGTGATATCGTACTTGTACCTTTAACACTAAACTCAATTCGCTTGGCAAGCAGATCCTCGTCAACACCTTCCTGCGCTATCGCGAATATGGTTGAAAGCGAGTTATCAAAATTGTACAGGTCTTGTGCGGTTTCAAGCGGTATTGTTGCAACATTATCGAAGAATGAACCCGTATATTCCATTATCCCCACAACCGTAAAATTCTTGTCATGTATCTCTATCTTGTTGCCGACCTGTAGATCAAATTCGCCTGCTATACTTGTACCCACCACTGTGAGATACTTATCTCCGGGCTGCAAGAATCTTCCTGATTTAAGTTTTACAGGATTTAGCGCCAGTTGGGATTTTTCGGGTGGGATTCCCATAACCTGCTTTCCGCCCATTCCACCATGACCTTCCTCAAACGATGTCGTTATCAGACCATATGCATCCTTAACACCCGGCACCCGCTTGACCTCAGCAACCTTGCCGGAGGTCAAACCTCCTCCAAATACCCCGATCTCAGGAAAAACACGTATTGACTCGCTCGTCAGGCTCATAGACTTTTCAAATGTCTGGTTGAAATTCTCTGACATCGCACCCATGACTACCAATGCGAAGATACCAAGTGCTATACCTGTGATTGTAAGCCCTGTTCTGACTTTTCGCTGGGTTGCATTGCGAATTATTATGTCAAGCATCTGAGTCCCCTACTTACGCCGAAGAAATAAACCAACAGCCATCAAGACAGACAGTCCCAAAACGATACCAAAGCCGGGCGTCTCCTCTTCCGGTTCGACATCTACAACAAACGGAGCAGGTATGCGTATCACGGTTTCATAACTGTCAAGTACAACGCCTTTTGAAGTCAAAATATCAACATTTACATTGTAATCCCCACCAGGCATTCCGTCCCACATAATACCCACTGTGTCTTCTCTGCCAATTGTGAGTATCTCTACATCTTCTTCAAAGACCATTGGCTCGCCGTTGCCCAACAGAACAATGCGCACAGTACCCTCGAATGGAACCTGCGACATCCCGATCATAGAGATACTTGCACCGTACTCATCCAATTCAACAGCGGCATCAATTATCTCAACGTCTTCCAATGCAGTAAATTCTGATATATATGCAGTTGTAATATCAGGGTCATGTGAGTGAACCCTTGCAACTGCCATGTAGTCGGAACCGCTTTGCAACAATATCGGCCAGTTTGTATCAATGATCTTTGTTGCCAATATGGCAACATTATCGGTAGTTTCGCTATATACAAGACCACTACCTTTGAACAGTTTAATATCAATGTCCGCAACACCAGGATTACTGACACTTCCAGGACTGATCAATATTGATGATTTTGAACTATCTGCATTAAAATCAACGATCTTGAATCTAGGCATTGCCACAGTGTTGTGAGTGAATTGATACGATTTGCGCGTGATGAATTTATCACTATTACTAACATACACACTTACATTTGTTGTATAAGACTTCTCTTGCAATTCATTTTCCCACATGATCATCTTTGTTACATCCCCCGCAGATACAGAACCTAAACGTACCGTTTTTGATTCCACAACATCCCCGCGATATAGCATTTCAAAAACCAATATGACATTATCAGTCGGTTCATTAAAATGAATGGTTACATCGCATAGTTGTTCATCTGAGAAGATATCAGTTACCTGCACATTAATTGGAGATGCACCAACTGTAGTTATTGCCATTAAAAATATTATAAGAGTGCAAAAAATTAAATGCCTTGATCGAGTGTACATATTTAGTCCTCACGCATGAAATAAAATTAAATGAAAATGAGATATAATCTATCCTATTATACGCGTTCCAAAATGAACGCCTGTTACCGATTCAGATTCAACTCCCTCTTGCATGATCACTTCTGAAACTGCAATAGGATCGTTGCCGTCCATTACAATGGTCTCGATATGGCATCGCTCAATGATCTTTGCTGCGAGCGGGTCAACAGGGGATTTGGAACCTGCCTTCATTTCGATCGACATTACAATATTGACCAGTTCCTTTGCAGTCATTTTTTCGAACTTGACAGCATCAGGATTCGTAGTCGGATCTGCGGTGTATACACCATCCACAGAAGTTGCGATTACCATCAGATCCGCACCCAGATATTCTGCCAGTATTGCAGAGACTGCATCTGTAGTTTGCCCAGGAATTACGCCACCCATGACAACGATCTTGCCAGATGTTAGTGCGGCTTCAGCTTCCTTGTATGTTCGGGGAGGTTCGGGGAATGCATTATTCCCAAGTGCTGAGATGAGCAAATGTGCGTTTAAGCGTGTTACTTCAATGCCTATAAAGTCGCATGCAACCTCATTGGCACCCACACTGCGCGCTACGTTGATATAATCCCTTGCAGCCACGCCGCCACCCGTTACAATCACTAACCTGTGCTTTTTTGCAAGAGCACTAAGTGCATTTGCATAAGAGATGAACCGATCAGAGTCTAAGTCTTTGGCGAGAATTGATCCGCCTACTGATATAACAACTAACATGATAACCTATCCATTATACTTTTCACGTTTAAAAAGTATCGTAAGTATGCCAAATACTGTCAATGCGGTTAAACCAGAAAAACCGGGAATAAGTGATGTCAGTGACATCGGAGGATAATATTTTCCCATGTCCTCACTGTGCAAGATTCCGCCGTTATAAAGACCGGAAACTTTGATAATTGTACCTGGTTCGAGGTCAGTCATACCATAGAACATGACCTTCAATTCATCGTTTGTTCCGGGGTCAGTTACGTAGAGCACATACCTACCCATGGATTCCTCAATGCTTGAAAGATTACCAACAATTCTAATCTTTTTTCCATTGAATGATACTTGATCTTGTGTGATGGTACTTATTTCCACATCATTTCGATCTTCAACCGGATAATGTAAAACATAGATTGGGACAAATAGATCATCACCAATCTGATTATAGTAAAAAACACCTGTCAGTTTAACTCCATCACCAATATTAAATCCTTCAAACAGATTTTCTTCAGTGGTGTCAATTACAAGTGAATACGAGTCCTGTGTAATGGTTGAACGATGCGGGGCTAATTCAGAAAATTCACCTACAATACTGATCTTGCGATAAGCCATAGTGCCGTCATAGGTGTCTGGATTATTATGTAATTCTACAAGGGAGACGACCTCCAATTCAAATATCGTAATTGGTGATGTTGTGGATGGGGCTACTGCTGTGTATGTCATGACCGCAATTGTGATCAATGAAACAAATAGCAAAGCAGTAAGCCTCATCCTATTTACCATATTATTCCTTGTTCACAATTTGCCCATCTTGTGCAGAAGTTCTGCATTGAGCACGCTGGCACCTGCTGCACCCCGAATGGTGTTGTGGCCCATTGCAACATAACGTATGCCTTCCCGAATACGTCCGACACTCACACTCATGCCTTCACCAAGGTTTCGGTCAAGACGTGGTTGTGGTCGGTCCGGTTCATCATGGACGATCAATGCCTGTTCAGGTTCTGTTGGCAGACCACCAAGGCCGGGGTTGAAATTGAGGAATGCATTCCTTACATCTTCGGGCGTTGGATCATCACTCATGGTAGCCCATATCGCTTCGGTGTGTCCGTCCATTACCGGCACCCTGTGACACGCTGCACTTACAGTTAGATCCGCATCTATGAATTGTGCACCATCAAATTCCCCGAGGAGTTTTTGTGGTTCGGTCTCCATCTTTTCTTCTTCGCCACCTATGTAAGGGATTATGTTATCAAGAATTGCCATTGAGGATACACCATCGTATCCTGCGCCTGATATTGCCTGCATGGTCGCGACTGTGACCTTATCAAGCCCGAATTGCATGAGGGGTTTGAGTGACATGACCATCATTATTGTTGAACAGTTTGGGTTTGTGGTGATATAACCATCCCATCCGCGGTTGTCCTGTTGTACTTCGATCATACCCAGATGGTCGGCATTTACCTCAGGTACTACTAGAGGAACGTCTTCTTCCATCCGGTATGCTGCTGCATTGCTTGCTACTGCGAAACCTGCTTTTGCAAATTCAGCTTCCACAGTCATGGCATTCTCTGATGGCAGTGCCGAGAACACAACATCAGCATCCACTTTTCTTGGATCTACCGCAACGACATCCATTTCAGATACACTGCGTGGAAGTGAAATATCAAGTCTCCAGTTAGCAGCGTCACCGTATGTTTTTCCTGCACTGCGGCCTGATGCTGCAAGTGATGTTATCTCAAACCATGGATGATTATCCAATGCCTGAATAAATCGCTGTCCGACTGCGCCGGTGGCGCCCAATATACCTGCTCTGATTTGCTTTGCCATAGCTACCTCAAAAAAGAAGATCCAAAACTCAAAAAATAGAAATGGGTAATGGAATAAGTAATCTTATTCCATTGTGATTGCTTCTGTTGGGCATGCATCTACACACATACCACATTCGGTACATTCATCTGCGTTTACAACAGCGATGTCGTCATCGTTCATTGAGATTGCTTCAGATGGACATTCGTCCACACATGTTCCACATCCTACACATTCATCTTTGTTTACTTTTGCTACCATTATTAGACTCTCCTTTAGTAATTTATCTATTCAATATGATATAAATAATTTCAATCAAGAATTTCGATCGAAATTTTCAATATAGCATTATACGAATTAGATAAAAACCTATCGATGTTTATGGAAACTAAAACTTTTATTCATGATGGTTTTTTGTGATATGATGGCAGTAATAGTTGGTTATGTTGTATTTGAAAATGTTGTTTTGTTGTCCTACATCGATGCAATATTTTATTAGCTCAACTTTGCTAGATCCAGTAAATAAATTCTATGTTCTGTCATATAATGACATTATCAACATCTAATGTTTTTATTGTGATTAAAATGTTTACAATTGTATATTAAAAGATATTGTGCAAATTTAGAATTATTTTTATATAAGTTCAATAATTACGCCCCTGTGGTGGCCATGGGCAAACAAGCAATTAAAGATGAGGAAAATGCAGTTACACCAGTATTTGGAGCATTATTAATGGTATTTTTGACATTTGTTCTGGCAGTCGCAACAGTTACTGCCGTATATGATGATGGTGCAGTCGAACGCATCAACAATTTACTCACAAAAACACCTGCTGCGGTTATTGAGATTGAAGGGATTGAAAACGGCGCTATAAATCCTGTGCCGTATCATACTATTAACACCATATTACGACATAAAGGTGGAGATTCACTTTTACTTGATTCTACCATTATCATCCTTTCTGGAGGGGGAAGATCATACATCGGTTTTGTAGGTCATGGTGGAGGGATGAAAACTGGAGACATGACAGTAAAGTATAGCGACCTTACAATGAATGGAAAACTTCCAGAATATAACATAACAAACTCTGCTATGCTTGATGATAACCTTTGGTCAACTGGAGAACAACTAATCTTAAACGGTGGTGATAGCATAAATGGAACTGATGCATCATCCGTACTGGTTTCTGTAAACGGTGTTTCGAACACTTCAAACAACTACGGTTTCGATACTGGTACAACCGTAACAATAAAAATATTTGACAAGACCACGCAGCGTATAATCGCGGAAGGCAAGGCAATAGTAAAATCTGCCGAGTGAGATACAATCCGTCGTAGGCGGCACGTTTCTCCATAAACGAAATAACGCTCACTTCGTTTGTGTTAACTTGAGACTGTAAAAATAGTCTACATTTAGAGGGATTTCAACTTGTTAATAATCACTTACGATCGCATTAATTCAAGATAAATAATCTTACAATAGGCTGTTAGAAAAGTTCATTTTTTAAGAAAAGTCGCGTGGAAATGCGCCGCCTGCGGCGGTTGTATTGGTTTTAGTTTTGAATAGAACGATTTCAGTTACACAGACTATACAAATTTAAACTGCCTATAAATTACCAACATTATTTAAGTAGACGTACATCGTAGATAGGGCAATGAGTAAGACCAGCGGATACTTTAAATATTTTACAAAGGAAGCGTGCTACCCTAATCAGGAAGAAGCAATGGATAAGATCCATTCAGCATTGCTTCGAAAGGAGATGGTGCTCTTTGAAGGAGCGTGCGGTACCGGCAAGACGTTAAGTGCACTCGCACCAGCCTTGCATGTGGGGAAGCAATTGAAGAAGACCGTTGTCATCGCTACCAATGTCCATCAGCAGATGGTGCAATTCATAAACGAAGCACATGATATCAAAAAGACCAATGAGGTTAAGGTGGCTGTTGTCAAAGGCAAGAGCACAATGTGTCCTCTCGAAGTTGATTATGAGGAATGCACCCTCAAGCGGGAGAACACATTTGAACTTATAGAGATCGAGCGCGACCTACATCTCAAAGGACAGGAACTCAAATCTGCCAATGAGAACTACAAAAAATCACGCGACCCATCACTTATCGCTCTTCGGGACGCACTTGCCGGTGAAATAAATACTTCGCAGGAGAAAATAAAAACCGTTCGTGACCGGGCATGCAACGAACTCTATGAAGTCCTGCGATCGGACAGTGAAACATTCCGCAAATGGCTGTTCGCGGATGTCCGTTCACCAGAAGAGGTCAATGATTATGCATTCGGTCTTGGAATGTGCGGCTACGAGTTAATGAAACGTGAGATCAAACACGCAGACCTCGTAATATGCAATTACCATCATGTCCTGAATGCCGATATTTTTTCAACATTCCTTGGATGGCTTGACAGGGACCCGCAGGATATTATACTTATACTGGACGAAGCTCACAATATCGAATCCGCAGCACGCTCACATTCTTCCATCACAATGACCGAGCACACGGTCGAAAAAGCCATATCGGAACTTGAAGCGAACATTGACGAAATGCCTGATGGAGGTATTCACAACCTGCTTAGAATACTGTTGAATGTGATGCGAGACACGTACAATTCAAGGTTCAAATTCGGGGAGAAAGAGCGAGTTGGCAAGCGATGGTACGATATACGGATAAGTGACCCTTACGAGCGTAATGATATCGTATGCGCGCGGTTTTTGCGTCAGGCAAAAGAAGCCGGATTTGGAGAAGAAAAGAAGATCCAGGAACTCCTGACAAATGCAAGTGAGTTTGGGGCTGAACTTGATGAGATCTACCGCGAGCAGTATAAAAAAGGATTGAGCCCCGTTTTGAAAAAGTCGCATATCCGTTATGCTTCTGATTTTCTCTCATCATATCTGGTGCTTTCTAATAACCTCAATTACTACCCGATCCTCAATGTCAGGCGGGATATGAACAATGAGGTATACGGGCGGATCGAACTGTTCACCTGTATTCCGAAGAACGTTACAGAGCCATTGTTCGAATCCGTATTCTCGGCTATTTTGATGTCAGCAACCCTGCGACCTTTCGATATGATCAGATCCACACTCGGGATCGCACGGGAGACATGCGAGATCGCATACCCCACATCATTCCCGGAGGAAAAACGGCTTACGATCGCAGTAGCCATTCCTCCGCTGTTCGCAAAGAACAGGGACGACCCGCAGACAAAGGAAGCCATCGAGCAGGTGCTGTTCGATTCCATTGAACAGTCAAAGGGGAATGTGATCATATTCTTCCAGAGTTCGTTTGAAGCGAGGCGGTATTTCAATATACTGGAAAAAGCGGTTGATGTTCCTGTGTTCCTTGATGAAGTCGGAGTGTCCGCACAGGAAGTTCGAGAGAAGTTCTTCAGGATAGGGGAAGAAGACGGCAAAACTGTTCTTGTTTCATATATTTGGGGAACGCTGAGCGAGGGTGTGGATTACCGAGATGGGCGCGGGCGTACTGTTATCATCGTGGGTGTCGGTTATCCTGCACTCAATGACAGAATGAATGCAGTGGAATCTGCCTACGACCATGTGTTCGAGTACGGCGCCGGATGGGATTATGCGATACAGATACCGACCATCCGCAAGATCAGGCAGGCAATGGGAAGAGTGGTGCGCTCGCCTGACGATTATGGTGTGCGGATACTTCTTGACGGTCGGTTTTTGACAGATTCAAAAAAGAGGTATGGGAAGTTTTCGGTGTTCAATGTTTTTCCTGAAGATGAGAGGGCGGAGTTTGTGGATGTTGAACCCGGCAAGGTGAAATATTCGCTTATGAATTTCTTTATGGATAATTCTTAATAAATATTTAATGATCTTTATATTCCAAATTTCGTGATTTTTTATTATTTACTGCAAATGTCACTAAAAAATATTGGAAAATATAAATTCAGTGAGACGTATCCGTTAAAATGCACATGTTTTGTATTGAAATTTGCTTAATATACTGATCCGCAAGTACAATTTATATCTATTTTAAAATGTAACAGATGCAGCAAAGCAAACTGTTGACTAATAGTTACAAAAAACTGACTCGGTTTAGTATAACAAAACACTGCCATATATAATATATTTATTCACTCAAATATATAACTCATAATAATAAAAAATAAATACCTGAGTTGATAAAATGGATTAAGCAATCGATTAAATATATTGTTCAAGTTGTGGAAAAACTAGAACAAATCTTACAATATTATTATTTATAATCAATCATGGGGATGATAAGAATATGAGCGTAAAGAACATAATTTAAGAAGTTACAGGGGAACTTGAACACCTCGCCATTTATTCACAAATAATATCTGATCGGCAAACTCAGATACTAAATCAATATAAGGATAATACCCAATTTGAGTATAGATACATAAAAAGTAGGTTTTATATATCTAGTAACTAAATTAGTTAATGTGATGTCACATGGAAACTGAAACATTCAATGAATTGAAAATGATACGAGCCGACCTTGATATGCTCACAAATCTTTATTCAAAACTCGTTGAAATGTTAATTCAAAAAGAAGAACCTGAAGACGAAGACCTCAAAGCAATACGCAGTAGGGATAACATATCTTCTGAATCAGAACTTCTAAAGGTATTGAATGCATGATTTTTGAGATAAATATCAAAGGCAAATCTTTGAAATTTATTTCTTCTTTGCAAAAACATGATCGAGAGCAACTCCAAGAAGCAATCTTTGTTTTAAAAGATGACCCCATTCCTATAAGATCTCTTGATATTGCAAAACTGAAAGATGAAAAAAAACAAATGTCGCATACGTAAAGGAAAGTTCCGAATCGTTTATGAAGTTATATGGGAGCAAAAGATAATTTTGATTCACAGAGTCGATTTAAGAAGTAACGTTTATAAGTAAAATAGATTCGTCATCGATTTTGATCATAATGATATTATTCATTTTGAATCTTCTTTTTCGTGTCCTGATCACTATCATTTTAGCAGAAGCTATTATTTCTGATACATTTGCATCCATCCTTGCAATCGATCTAAAGGCGCATTCCTTCGCCACTGATTCACAAATAATACATAATAGACAAGCCCATATGCTAAACCGACTCAAAAATTATCAATAATCATAATAGTTATAACATTTCAGGAGACAAAAAATGGCAACATTCGAACAACTGATCAAAGACAGTTGGAAACTGGCTGAAGAAGAACACGCTGCTACATATATAGATGAGGTGTTCATCGGAGGACTTGTATCCACAATGCTGGAAAGTGGACATGCGCTTTTTGACATATCATCCACAGGTGACTACCATAATATGATGTTTGAGAACCTTGGCAATCAGGACAGGGTCGTCATCCAGATACAGCACACAAGCAATGCACTTGCAGAAGCCAAAACGCTCGGGCACAGGATGCAATTCACGTGCGGATATGGAATGCGTGCGAAAAAGATGGGAAAACTGATCTCATCGAGTTGGAGGGAATCATTGTCCGGTTCGCTCGGTGATATCGGTTCAATAATGTATGATGTGCAGGGAAATTACCTGTTTGCAAGTATGCCCCTTTACATAAAGGCTGATGATTATATAGACATGGTCACACTTGTACCTAATTTTGAAAGAATTGCAGAGGACATATCTGCGATCATAAAAAAACTGAAAGAATTCGTCAAAGTCAACGTGGGAGCATGAATATGGGACTTTTTAAAGCCATCGGGGACGTTGCACACAGCAAAGCATTGACACAGAGTCAGGACGAGATCGTGCTTGGAGAAGTCATACATTTCTTTGTCAGGAACGGACACTCACTTATACATATCGCAAACGGGACAGAAGCAAGCCCGGGATACACTGTGCGATTCAAGATGAACGATGATGTCCTCTACACCATCGAGTACAAGATCAACCGCAAGGTTTCAGGAATGAAGTCAAAGATAGTGGGAAGCCAGTCCGTCATAACCATTGTGGCAACCGTGAAGAACTACGTTGTCGAACCTCAAGAAGTCATTAAAATGTACAAGACCGATTTTACCAATATCGGCAAGATCCCTCTTTTGGGTTCCATCAAAGTAGACCATGACCTCAACTACGTGGTAGCAACGGCACAGAGCATTAAGAATCTGAATAAATATGTCAATAAAACAACGATCGATCAAGATGAACTGCATAACGATATCAACAATATGATCGCGCAGTTGCATGAGAAACTTGAGCCTTTTAAGAAGGCGTTTGATTAGATCATTTCGTAGAAATGATCGTTTGGATACTTCATAGAAGTATCCATTAGATCGCTTCATCAGAAGCGATCGTTAGAAACAATTTGTAGAAATAATCGTTAGAATGCTTCCAAAAAATCCTCACTTTTGAGGGTTACTTTTTTTACTGAACAAATCTCATAATTATAGTATCTACTAAAACTATGGGAGTGTGAAAACATGAGCGTAGAGAACATAATTAAAGAAGTTACAAGCGAACTCGAACGAATGGTAACCACAAAGACCGTTATCGGTGAGCCCGTGGAAACTAACGGCAAGACCATCATTCCAGTCACAAAAGTGACCTTCGGATTTGGAAGCGGCGGCGGAGAAGGAAAGAGCGACAAAGGTGAAACCGGCTTTGGTGGCGGAGGAGGCGCGGGTGCGAAGATCGAACCAGTTGCATTCATTGTGATCTCTGAAGATGAAACACGTCTGCTCACAATATCCGGCAAGACCGATCTTGGTAAGATCATAGAATCTGTACCTGGAGTTATTGACAAACTCATATCTGTCAAGAACAAGATGGGAAAGAAGGATGACATAATAGAAGTGATCGAAGAAGTGGAACACGAAGAAGCCGACGAATAATAAACACAGACCCTACCCTGTCGGACTTCAAATACTAATTCAATTACGCCACTTCAACATTTATGTTGCTTATTATTTATGTAGCGTTAGCCATTATCGTTTTATTGATCGTGTTAGTGGTATTTGCCGCATTTGATGTGACCATTTACTTAAAAGTGGAAGGTGGCAGGGTCGATCAATACTTCACAATCAAATGGATGGGATTGTCGCATAAGTTCAAGAATAAAAATAAAAAATCGGCAAAAAAAGAGAAAAAGGAAACAAAGAAAGAAAAAACTGAAACAAAGCCTAAAAAAGAAAAGAAAAAGAGTAGCATTGGAATTTCTGTTTGGTTCAGGGTTATCAAGACCGTACAAAGACCGGTTATCAGGTTCATAGAAGATATTTTCAGAACCGTCAAATTTCGGAAGATCTCCTGCAACCTGACTTACGGCTTTTCCGACCCTGGAGATACTGGAATGTTGTCTGGCTTTTTGTATGCTTTGAAGGGTTTGTTCTCCAAAAGATGCAGCATTTTTGATTTTTCCATATATCCACAATTTCAGGATGAGGTCTTTGACCTCCATGTCCTCACTAACATTCATTTCAGAATAAGTTCTCTTCTTTTTGCAGTTCTAAGGTTCGTTACCAACACGAAGGTATTGGGTGCGGCATGGTTTATTTTTAAGGAATGGCGGAAAACAAAACCAAGTACTAATATTTAATAAGATAAACGTGTTTGTTAAAATATATTAAAGCCAATGTCATAACCGCCGTAGGCGGCACATCCCTTCATTATTGACCTACTAAGATACATAATCGTTAAATTAATTTAATCAATTCCATGACCATACTGATTGAAAAAACAATCACTTGTCATGAAGCAAACTGTAATTCATTGGTAAAGGCAAGAAGCGTCGCCTGCGGCGGGTTGTTAACTTGGAACCAAGACAACCTAACACCACAAAATAACAATAAACAGCGATACCTGAACAACATGATAAAAATAACATCCCCATCCAGACTCCACCTAACACTTATCGACCTCAACGCCGAGATCGGCAGGGTTGACGGCGGTGTAGGGATCACGCTGGATTCGCCACAAATACAAATCTCAGCCGAAAAAGCGGATTCCATTGAGATCATCGGCAGTTCACATCTTACTGGCAGGATGCGGGCAGCAGCAGAAGCTGTTTTGCCGGATGGCGAGGGTGTGAAGATCACGATCGTAGAGGATATGCCAGATCATGTTGGACTTGGTTCAGGCACACAATCTGCATTGTGCGCAGCGGCTGCTGTTAATGATCTATACGAACTTGGAATGAGTACACGGGAACTTGCGATCGCGGTCGGTCGCGGGGGTACGTCAGGTATTGGTGTTGCTTCATTTGAAAGCGGCGGATTTTTGATAGACGGGGGGCACAAGTTCAGCGATAAAGGAGCATTCTCCCCATCTGCTGCAAGTCATGCAGACCCTGCACCGATACTTTTCAGGCATGACTTTCCTGACTGGGATATTGTACTCGCATTGCCTGATACAAAAGGTGCACATGATGTGCATGAAGTGGATGTTTTCAAGCAAGAATGCCCTATTCCACTGCATGAGGTACAGGACGTATCACACACGATCCTGATGCAAATGATGCCTGCGATCATGGAAGACGATATAGAAAGTTTCGGATGCGCTGTGAACCATATCCAGACCGTGGGATTCAAGAAAAGGGAAGTTGACCTCCAGTCGCAGTCGGTCAGGGATATCATTGAATTCATGCAGGACAGCGGTACCTATGGGGCAGGCATGAGTTCCTTTGGACCGGCAGTATACGGGTTTGTTGATAGCAAAAAACAGGGAAAGCGATTACAAAAGGACGTGCAGGATATGCTGGATGAGACCATTGGCGGCAGTGTTATAATCACACATGCGAACAACAGCGGAGCAACAATTACAAATACGGAGGCTTGATTTGAAGATCATTACATGGTTTGGAACACTTACACTTGACGATTACGGCAAGGTGTTGGAATGGGATCTGTTCCCAAAGGACACGAGTGCTCTTGCAGAGATTTTGGTCCAGCCAAAAAAAGTGGAAATTGACATACCGCCTGCCTGTTTTGACATTCGTGCTGCTGCGATAGAATGTGGTTTTGTCGGGTCAACGGAAGAGTACAACACACTCCTTCGGGATGTAAGCATCCGTGCAGCAAAGAAACAAATATCGGGCGGTACGCCGGATATGGGTATCATTCAGGCAGTCGAGGCGCTGGATGACATTGATGATGCTGCAAATACCCTTTCCGAGCGGCTGGCAGAATGGTACGGGATGTACTTTCCTGAAGTGGGACTGTCTTCCGAACCTCTCGCAAGGTTCGTTGCAAAATATGGTTCAAGGTCAAATATTCCAACTGACGGCCACCTGTACGAGAAGGCCACTTCTTCGATGGGGGCTGAACTTGCGGGGCCGGACGAAGAACTTGTAAAGGGTTTTGCAGAGAATATATGCACCCTTTACGACAGCCGAAGCCGTATTGAAGATTATCTTGTAAAAAGCATGGAAACTTCTGCCCCGAATCTTGTCAATATCGCAGGCGCACTTATCGGTGCCAGATTGGTAAGCATGGCAGGTGGACTTGAAAAACTTGCACGTTTCCCATCAAGTACTATTCAGGTGATCGGTGCGAACAGGGCACTTTTCAAACATCTGCGAGCACGGGCACCGTCTCCTAAACACGGGATCATATTCAACCATCCTCAGATAAAGAATTCTCCGTGGTGGCAGAGGGGTAAAATTGCACGGGCACTTGCTGCAAAGATATCCCTTGCAGTGCGCATGGATGTATATTCCGACGGCGGACTTAATGAATCGCTGAAAACCGAACTTAATGCGAAAATAGAGAGCATCAAGGCAGCCCACCCGAAACCACCAAAGCGGGAGAGTAAAGCTGGCATGGGAAAAGGCAAGGGCAGATCCCAAAATAAGCAGCAAAACAAACAATCAAACAAAAAAGCGGGAGGCAGAAGATAGATGTCAACAAAAGAAATGTCCTCCGGTATTTTTGAGATCACTGAAAGAGGCGGCAAGCACCTTGCCACGATAAATCTTGTTCCAGGTGCAAGTGTGTATGGGGAAAAACTCATCGAGATCGAGGGTTGTGAATATCGGATATGGAACCCAAAACGCAGCAAACTTGCCGCAATGATGATCAAAAAGTTCAACATCCCGATAAAACGAGATTCAAAGGTGTTGTACTTAGGTGCAGCGTCGGGTACGACCGTAAGCCATGTTTCGGATATAGTTTCGGAAGGCATCGTTTATGCCGTGGAATTCTCACCGCGTACTATGCGGGACCTGATAGGACTTTGTGACATGCGTCCAAATATTGTCCCGATACTTGCAGATGCCAATAAACCGCAATCTTATGCGCATATCGTCGAGGAAGTGGATGTAATATTCCAGGATGTCGCACAGCCGAACCAGAGTGAGATCGCAGCGGTGAATGCGATGCAATTCCTGAAAAGGAATGGTCATCTGTTGCTTTCTATCAAGGCGAGAAGTATCGATACTGTTGCAAACCCGAAAAATGTATTCAAGAATGAAATAAGGAAACTGGAACACGAATTTGATGTAGGGTTTGAAATTCTGGATAGTCGAGAACTTGCACCGTTCCATGAAGATCATCTTGGAGTTATGGCGCGAGTGCTGCGCGTTCGAAAATAAATGACAATTTTAATCTCTTCGGAGTCAGGTCGCAGAGTTTTTAAACAAGCCGATTAATATCGTTTTCCGGTTATGATTACGATTGATTAATCTTTGATTTGTTTATTTATTTTCTTCTCAGTTAAGTGAAGATAATTCTCATCTGAAACAATTGAATTTCCGGTTTTTTCCTCTATTTCTTTCCGTGTATTCTTTGCGATAGTACCACCATCAATAGCAGATTTATTACATTCATTGAATCCATGCGAATCTTTTGAGATTGTGATGTCTGTTGTTGCTTTTGATATCTCATTTGTAAGTATTGCAAAGTCTTTTTGCTCCTGAATGCCCCTGATTTTCCATTCATCGGTCAAATCCTGCCTGATAGCTATGCCCCTTAGCCTCTTTTCAATCCAATCCACAGGGTATCCTTTAAACTCATAATAGTCTTTGGCCCGGTCCTGTGCAAGTTCTGGATTTTCTATTTCCTGTATTCTTTCATATCCTACTTCTGCAAGCCATTGCTTAAATGGCTCTGCTTTAGGAGAAGGGATCGACTGGATTATCCTGAATGCATTTTTAGTATTTACACAATCAGCATACCTTAATTTACCATCTTTGGCAGGCATTTTCAACCCGTGACAAATTGTCACGAGTTGAGGTTCTCTTTGTTTTAGTTTTCTCCAATAGGCAAGCTCGTCTTTGCTATCTGTAAGAACTGCAATGATGTCTGAAACAGAAAAGTTCCATTCTTTATTATGTCAAAGCCTTCTTATTTTCTTATCCTGAAAGACAATTAATGATTTTTCCGAATCCATCATATTTTCCCTCATTGAACTCCTCTACAATTTTGGTATCTTCGGATGCTAAGCCGTAGAGTTTGTAGACGAACTGATGTTTTTCAGTTTGAAGGAGATTATATTAATTTTTAATTGTTCGCGCTCAATTAAAACGGGCGCGCTCAATTAAATAAATGGGCGCGCCCATTTTTAATGGGCATTTGCTTATTTCTCATAATATGCGCCGCGTCCTTGTTTCTATAGTAAATTTATTCCTACTGTTTGCCTAAAATTACATATCCGCCTGTTTTTTTTGAGCCTTCTTTTTTAATTCTGCCATCCTCTATTAATTCTTGCAAATATCGTTTTAATGTACCAAGCGGTATTTTTGTATTTTTTTCTATATCTTTTCTCTTGCAATTTGGATTTAATTTAATAAATTCAATAATTTGATCTATTTTTATCGGCTCGTTTATCGGCTCGTTTATCGGCTCATTTTTAAAATTCGGATGAATTTTCAACCGTGTGATAAACTGCACCCGCTCATTATCAGTTATAAAAATAGGTTTTGGTGAGCCATTGTTTTTCATAGCTGCCCTTATTTTTCGAAATCCCGTATTCTTGCCTTCAGTTAATTTCAATTCTTTTAAAAAGTCTCCGATTCGCCTGTTTCGGTATCTTTTTGATATTACAACTTCATCATTAATATTTGGTGTGATAAATGAATACCATACAGTTTGTTGACTCAACATCAAAATCACCAAAACAACCAAGATTCGGATTACAATCATAATGATCTAAATCCGAATCTTTTCAAACACAACCCGAGCACTTTTTTTAACCTCCCTAATCATCCAAATCAAAACCTTTATCTTATTTCATCTCATATTTGAGAACCATCTCACAATTGGGATAGAGGTCAACAAAATGCCGGTTATCGAATCTTTAAAGAAACTCGCCCTTCTCGGTGCAGTTGGTAAGCCGATCAAGATATCATCCAGCGAGTTTTCACAGCACATCTCGTCCAGTTCCAAAACTGCCGCAAGGTTGTTGAAAAATCTGGAGGATGAAGGATACATTGACAGGAAACTGGTATCTGGCGGCCAGATGGTCACAATTACAAAAAACGGAATAAAACTTCTCAAAAACGAATATGCAGATTACCAGAATATTTTTTGCAGCAAATGTGGAGCCGTAGAATTGCATGGACATCTAATAACAGGACTCGGTGAAGGACAATACTACATAGGCCTAGATGGCTATAAACACCAGTTTGAGAAGATACTAGATTTTACACCTTTCCCGGGCACATTGAATTTACAACTTACAGACCTCAGCAACTCCCTGCGTAATAGGATAGATACGATCAATGCCTCCACAATATCAGGATTTACGGACGGGGAGCGCACTTTTGGTGGGGGGAAATGCTACCCCATAAAGATCGAAGATATCGATGGCGCTGTAATCGTACCGGACAGGTCGCACTACCCTGATGACCTTCTTGAGATCATAGCACCCGTAAACCTGCGTAATACCCTTCGGTTAAAGGATGGGGATGAGATCAAGATAATAGTTGGAAATGATAAGAGCGAGTAAAAGAGATTTAGAAATGAGTGATACAATGAGTTCCAATAACACAAATTATACAGAAAATATAGCACGTGCACTACAAGCGATCCAAAACGGAGAGATGATATTCATCTTTGATTCCGAAGGACGCGAAGGCGAGACAGATTTCACAATACCTGCCTCTGCTGTGACACCAGACGATGTAAGATGGATGCGCAAGGACGGAGGTGGCCTGATATGCGTCGCACTGGATGCAGCCACATCAAAAAAACTTGGCTTGCCGTTCATATCCGATGTACTTCGCGATGCCTCTAACTCAACATCTCCTTCAACCTCCAATAGTTCCCTCAAAACAACCATAGAAAAAGGCGGCGACCTCGCGTATGACACCCGCTCATCATTCTCACTCTGGGTTAACCACAGGGAAACGCGCACAGGAATTCCTGACAATGACCGCGCACTAACGATAAACAAACTCTCAGAGATCACTGACAGAACACTCTCTGGCGAGAATGTAGTTTTCGGTTCAGAGTTCCGAACACCCGGACATGTCGCACTCCTACGCGCGGCGGAAGGTTTGGTCAATGAGCGCATGGGACAGACCGAACTCTCGATCGCACTTGCCAAAATGGCAGGAATAACTCCTGCAATGGTCGTTTGTGAGATGCTTGACGAAAACAACGGCAGAGCATTATCAAAAGAAGATGCAAAAACATATGCAAAAGAACGTGACCTCGTCTTCCTTGAAGGAAAAGAGATCGTGGACGCCTATAACGAATGATTGCGCACCCATCACTAGAAAGAATGAAATACTCAAAACGTGTTTAGAATAACTATTCCTGCGGGATCGTAGGGTAGCCTGGTCCATCCTGCAAGGCTGGGGGTCTTGCGACTGGAGTTCAAATCTCCACGGTCCCACCAAATTTTGTTTCACCAATAATTTTCAGTGACTTCTTTTTTATTTAGTGAGGTGTTGAGCGAAGCGAAATGTCTC